>CAYSGA010000050.1:0-10251 GCA_964430165.1 uncultured Eubacteriales bacterium | reverse complement strand
GCCCGGGCCGTCATTTGTCCGCACGCGGGCTACGTTTATTCCGGCGCCGTCGCGGGAGCGGTTTATTCCTCGATTGAGCTTCCGGAAACATTCGTGATCCTGGCCCCGGCCCACCGGCCGCAACGGCCCACGTTCGCGATCATGGCCGAGGGCGTTTGGGAGACCCCCTTGGGGATCGTCCCGGTGGCCGGGCCGCTGGCCGTGGCGATTCAGGCGAAGTGTCCGGCGATCGTCGCCGACCCGGCGTCTCACGCGCTGGAACATTCGTTGGAAGTCCAGATTCCCTTCCTCCAGTATTTCCGCAAGAACCTCTCGATTGTTCCGATCAACGTCTCCGCCCGGGCGACATTTTCCCAATTGCGGGAGGCGGGGGAGGCGATCGCCGGAGCGGTTCGGGACAGCGGCGGGAACGTCTTGCTCGTGGCCAGCACGGATATGAGCCATTACCTCAGCGCCGCCCGGGCGAAAAAATTGGACGGGCTGGCCGTTGAACGGATCCTCGCTTTAGACCCGCAGGGACTGGTCGAGACGGTTTTTAAAAACGATATCAGCATGTGCGGCGTTTTGCCCACGGCCGCGGTCATAGTTGCGGCCGTCTCCCTCGGAGCGACCAGGGCCGAGCTTATTGCCTACACAAATTCCGGCGAAGTCACGGGCGATGACCGCGAAGTCGTCGCTTACGCCGGATTGCGGCTTATTTAAGCCCTCATACCGTTCGTTGACACGTCCGCCGTCCTCTTATAATATTTTCCCGGGTGGTTTTATGAAAACGCAGGAGTTGAGAGAAAAAGACCGGGCGGTTTTATCCGCCGCCGTCGAGATCTATCTGAAAACCGGCTCGCCCGTTTCCTCCGGAGCCATTTATCAAAAAAGGGTCCTTGTGGATTCCCCGGCGACCATCCGCAATATCCTCGTCCGTCTGGAGGAACGGGGCTTCCTCTCGCAACCCCACGCCTCGTCCGGGCGGATCCCCACCGACCGCGGCCTCCGCTTTTACGTCAACAGCCTGTTGGATGGGGTTCCCCTGACCTTCGACCGGATCAACCTGTTTGCCCAGGACCTCTCGATTAACAAGAGCGACCTTTCGGGCTTGCTTCACCGGGCCTCCCGGGTGCTGGCCGATCAATCCGACAGCCTGGGCTTCGTGATCCAACCCCGGATCTCCCGCATTCATTTCCATCACATCCGTTTCATCCAGATCGCCTCGGGCAAGGTGATGATCATCCTGATGACGCCCTTTCAACTGGTCCTGACGGAGATCGTCCCGACCGAGACGACCTTCGACCAGGGCGAGCTCGACCGGGCCTCCCAATACATTAATACGTCGTTTGCCGGCCGGACTTTATCCCAGGCCCGGGATTGCATCCTCGAGGAACTGGGCAAGTCGACCTCCAAGTTCGAACGGACCCTGTCCCGATTGATCAGCCTTTTAAAGGCCTCGATCCAGCAGGACGACCTGGACGATCCGATCATCGTCCAGGGGGCTTCGAAACTCATCGGCAAGTTCGAACGGGGTGACATGACCCGGCTGAAATCGTTGTTCCAAAACATCGAGGAGAAGGCTTCTTTGGCCAAATTGCTTTCGGAATTCATCGCCCTGGATAGGGTCAAGGTCCTGATCGGGTCGGAATCCAATATGCCGGCGATTTCCGATTGCGCTCTCGTCCTGTCCCATTACGGGGACCGGACCCAGGTCCTCGGCTCGCTCGGCATCATCGGCCCCAAGCGCATCCCGTATGAGAAAATCATCCCTCTGGTCGACAACGTCGCTCAAAAAATCAGCCAAACGATTTCGCGGGTGAACTCCTAGGACTCAACCTCATGTCAAACGAAGATACCCACGACGAAGAAAAAAAACCGTGCCTTCCGCCCGCGGCCGAGGATGATCATGCCGACGAAGGGGCGCGGCCGGGTCCTCCGGCCGATTCCTTCCCGGCCGCTCGGAAGAAAACGACGGAGCACAAGGACCATAAGGACAACAAGGATCATCAAAAAATCAAGACTCTCAAAGCGGAAATCGAGGCTCTGAAGAAGGAAGTAGAACAGGGGACCGAGGAGACGGGCTGCGCCCGCGAGGAGGCCCGGACCGCGGAGAAGGAAGCCCTGGAGTGGAAGGACAAGGCGCTGCGGACGCTGGCCGATACGGACAATCTGCGCAAGCGGCTGGAGCGTGAAAAAAATGAATATTTCCAGTTCGCTCTCTCGGACGTCCTCAAGGACATCCTTCATGTCATCGACAATCTCGAACGGGCCTTTCAGGCCCGGGACGACACGGACGGATTCCGGGAAGGCATCGAGTTGATCTCCAAACAGATGCTCGACCTGGCAACCAAACGCGGGGTCACGCCCGTCGAGAGTCGCGACGGGCGGTTTGACCCGGCCGTCCATCAAGCCCTCGCGACCGAAGAGGCGGAGGGAATCGAGGAACCGATGATCGGGGAGGAGCTGCAGAAAGGATACATGTTGAACGACCGGCTCCTGCGCCCCGCTCTCGTCAAAGTGCTGTTGCCCAAAAAAGATTGACATGAACCGCGTTATCGGAATCGACTTCGGCACGACGTTTTCCTGTGTCGCCCACCTCACTCCAGACGGCCCCAAGGTCATCCCTAACCTGGAGGGAATGGCGACCACGCCCTCGATGGTCTGTTTTACATCGTCCGGGGAAATCCTCGTCGGGAATCTCGCCTCCCGCCAGGCCCTGACCAATCCCGACAAAACAATCTTCGCCATCAAGCGGCTCATCGGGCATAAATATAAGTCCCGGGCCGTCGAGGAAGCCAAGCGGCAGCTGACCTACGGCCTGGCTGAAGCTTCAAACGGCGATGTGCTGATCCGTGTGGGGGATCAGAAGATCACACCCCAGGAAGCGTCGAGCCACATCCTCTGCTATCTGAAGCGTTGCGCCGAATCGTTTTTCGGCGAACCCGTCAACGAATGCGTGATCACCGTCCCGGCCCATTTTGACGACCACCAACGACGGGCGACCAAGGACGCGGCCCGGATCGCCGGGCTGGAGGTCCTCCGGGTCATCAACGAGCCGACCGCGGCCAGCCTGGCCTACGGCCTCGACCGGAATCACGACGGCCTGGTCGCCGTCTACGACCTCGGCGGCGGAACCTTCGACGTCACCCTGCTCGAAATCAGCGGCGGCGTCTTTCATGTCCTGGCGACGGCCGGCGACAACTATCTCGGCGGCGAAGACTTCGACCAGCGGATCATCGACAGACTCCGGGCTGATTTTCAGAGCAAGCACGGTATCGACCTCGGGTTCAACCCCTACAACCTCCAGAGGTTGAAGGAAGCCGCCGAGCGGGCCAAGAGGGATCTGTCTTTCACTCCGGAAACGGAAATCAACCTGCCGTTCATCGCCTCCGACGAGTCGGGATCCAAGCATCTCCAAGTGTCGATCACCCGGGCGAATTTGGAGGAATGGACCCGCGACCTCGTGGATCGGACCCTTCCGTTGATGGACAAGGTCCTCCACGAAAGCAATCTCGCCGCCGACAAGGTCGACGAGATCCTGCTCGTCGGCGGGCAGACCCGGATGCCGCTGGTCAGGAAAAAAGTCGAGGAATTCTTCGGAAAAACACCGAACACCCAGATCAACCCCGACGAGAGCGTGGCCATGGGCGCGGCCATCCAGTCGGGCATTCTTGAAGGAACCGGGATGAAAGAAATCGTTCTCCTTCTCGATGTGACGTCCATGTCCCTCGGGGTCGAAACGGAAAAAGGATTCTTCGAAAAGATCATCGATAAGAATATGACCATTCCCTGCCGGAAAACGAAGGCTTTCACCACGGTCGACGATAATCAACGAAGGGTCCGGGTTCATGTGCTCCAGGGCGAAGGGCTCCTGTCCGCGGAAAACACGTCCCTGGCGATGTTCGATTTGATCGGAATCATGGACGCCCCGGCCGGCGTCCCCCGGATCGACGTGATGTTCGAGATCAACGCCGACGGGATGGTCAAGGTGTCGGCCCGCGACGTCCTCTCCGGCCGGGAGCAGAAAATCGTCGTCCAACCCTCTTCGGGGTTGAGTCGGCAGCAGGTCGACGGCATCATCGAACGAGAGAAGCAGTAAGCGGACGGGCGCGAATCCTCATGCGTCATAACGATTATTACGAAATTCTGGGCGTTTCGCGGACGTCCAGCCCCGAGGAAATAAAAAAAAGCTACCGGCAACTGGCCTTGAAATACCATCCCGACCGCAACCCGGGAGATAAAGACTGCGAAGAACGGTTCAAGCAGGCGGCCGAAGCCTACAGCGTCCTGGGCGACTCCCAAAAGCGGGAGACCTACGACCGGTTCGGTCCGGAAGGCCTCCGGAGTTCCGGTTTTGAAGGGTTCACCGGTTCGGTTTTCGAGGAATTCGAGGACATTCTAGGCAACCTCTTCGGATTCAACTTCGGTTTCGGAGGGACCTCGCGCCCGACCCGGGCGGCCCGCGGACGGGATCTGGGACTCGCGGTCGAAATCACGCTCGAGGAATCGGCGGCCGGCGTCGAAAAGGACATTTCCCTTCAGCGGGCCGAATTATGTCCTTCCTGCGGCGGGTCGAAAGCCCGGGCCGGAACCCGCCCGGCCGTCTGCCCGGCCTGCGGGGGTCGCGGCCAGATCCGCCGCAACCAGGGGTTCTTCAGCGTGGCCAGCACCTGCGGGCGCTGCCGGGGGACGGGGGAAGTGGTCTCCGCTCCGTGCGATGAATGTCGCGGCGAGGGACGCAAAACGCAAAAACGGACGTTGAAAATACGCATTCCGGCAGGAGTGGCCGACGGCGTCCGGCTCCGCATGACCGGGGAAGGGGAAGCCGGAGACGCGGGCGCGGGCCGGGGCGATCTTTACGTGGATATCCGGGTCAAAACCCATGACATCTTCGAACGGGAGGAGAACAACCTGATTTGCGGGCTGTCGATATCGTTCAGTCAGGCCGCGCTCGGCATAACAGCCGAAATCCCCACTCTTTCGGGAAAAACCGAAAAAATCAAAATTCCGGGCGGAACCCAATCCGGGGAGATTTTCCGGTTGAAAGGATGCGGATTGAAAGACCTGACGCGCCACCGGACGGGGGATTTGTTCGTGAAGGTGGACGTCCGGACGCCGGCGGATTTGTCGAGAGACGAAAAAGAACTCCTTCGGCGGCTGGCCGAATCGCGCCGGGAAAACCTGGATCGATTGGATGCCGGAGCGGTCCGACGGAAATCCGCCGGTCCCCGATAGGACGTCTTTGACTTTCGAATATTTTTTCCTGCCCCGGGCAAACGTGGCCGGGACTTCCGCCGTCCTGCGGGGAGCGGAACACCATCATCTGGCCCGGGTTCTCCGCGCCCGCCCCGGCGACCGCGTCTGGCTGTTCGACGAGGAGGGCCGCCGTTACCGGGCCGAGGTGAATTCTTTGCGGGAACGGGAAGCGGGATTTGAGCCGGTGAGCCTCGGGCGGACGATTCTCCGGGCGGAAACAGCTGCCTTGGCCGTTCTGACGGTCTTCGCCCACGAATGGAACTGGTGAAAGATGTTTCTCCAGGGTCAGAAAATCGGAAAATATGAAATCATCCGCTCGCTGGGCAGCGGGGGGTTCGGCTCGGTTTTTCTGGCCAAGGACATCTGGCTCGACATCAAAGTCGCGATCAAGGTTCCCCACAAGCAATCGATGGAGCTTTATAAGCTCCTGAAGGAGCCGCGCCTCCAGGCCGTCCTGGACCACCCAAACATTGTCCGGTTGCTCGCCGCGGAAAAAGTCGACAAGGTTTTCTTTTTCGTTATGGAATACGTCCGCGGGCGGACGCTGGAGAAGATCCTGCAAAAAGAAAAAGTTTTGGAGATCGCCACGGCGATCGACATGATGAAACAGCTGGCGGCCGGAGTCGAGCACGCCCATAAAAACAAGATCATCCATCGGGATCTGCGCCCCTCGAATATCATCGTGTCCGAGGAGGGCCAGGTCAAAATAACGGATTTCGGCACGTCCGCCTGGCTCCAGGACGTCCCCTACGCGACGACGCGGATCGGCTCGCCGCCGTACATGGCCCCCGAGCAGTTCATGGGGAAAGCGAGCTATGCTTCGGATATCTATTCGCTGGGATGCATCCTGTACGAGATGTTGATCGGGCGGCCGCCCCTCCTGGACCCCGATCCGTTCAAGATATTGGAGCGAGCCCAGGAGGGCAAGATCACTCCGCCCAGGGTGAAAAACGCGCGGGTTCCGCGAGAAATCGACGAGCTCATCATGCGTTGCCTGGCCAACCGGATCGAAGACCGCTACCAGCGTCCGTTCGACATCATTCGGGCCCTGAATGAGATCAAGGGGGAGAAGCCCGCGAAAAACGAAATCGACGACATCCTCGGACGGATCCGGGCCCGGGAGCCGGCGACGACGACGGTTTGCTGGAACTGCCGCCGGCATCTGCCGAGCCGGGCAAAAACGTGTCCGTACTGCGGCGAAGCTTGTTGATTCGACGAATCATGGCCCAATTTCGAGGTCGGGAGGACCGATTGACCCGCCTCCTCAATCCCGGTAAGATAGGAAGGGTCATCCGAGGGAGGAGCCATGTACATCGATGATCTGCTTAAAATTGCCATCGAGATGGAGGCGTCCGACCTACACCTGAGAGCGGGCAACCATCCCCAGGTCCGCGTTGCCGGCCAACTCATCGTTCTGGAAAAAATCCCGCGGTTAACCGTCGATGACACGGAAAACCTGGCCGCCGAGATGATGGGCGAAGCTCAGCGGGCCCGGCTGCGGGAGGATTTCGACATCGATCTGGCCTACAGCCTGCCGGGGTTCGGCCGGTTCCGGGGGTCCATCTATTATCAGCGATCGTCGATCGCCATCGCCCTGCGGATCATTCATTTCGAGATCAAAACCCTGAAGGACCTTCTCCTGCCGGATATCATGGAAAAAATCGCCGCTTACACCCGCGGCTTGGTCCTGGTGACCGGAACGACAGGGAGCGGGAAAACGACAACCCTGGCTTCGATGATCGACTTTATCAACGGCTCGCGGCGCGATAACATCATCACGATCGAAGACCCGATCGAATACCTTCATCGCGACAAAAAAAGCTCGATCAGCCAGCGCGAAGTCGGCTGGGATGTCAAATCCTTCGCCCGGGGGCTCCGGGCGGCCCTCCGCGAGGACCCCGACATCATCCTGGTCGGCGAGATGCGGGACCAGGAGACGATCGAGACGGCGCTCACGGCGGCCGAAACGGGCCATCTCGTCCTCAGCACCCTTCACACCCTCGACGCGCCGGAAACCATCAACCGCATCGTCGGCGTTTTCCCGCCGCACCAGCAGCGGCAGATTCGGAACCAACTCGCTTCGATTCTCCGGGCGGTCGTCTCTCAGCGGTTGATTCCGCGGAAAGACGGTTCGGGCCGGGTCCCGGCCGTGGAAGTCATGATCAATACGCCGTACGTCGCCGACTGCATTTCCGACCGGGACAAAACCTTCCAGATCCGGGACGCCATCGCCGCCGGCATTTCGCAATATGGGACCCAGACGTTCGACCAGAGCATCTATCATTTGTATGAGAAGAACCTAATTTCCTTCGAGCAGGGCCTCCGCTATTCGACCAGCCCCGACAATTTCAAGCTCCGGGTCCAGGGAATCACCTCCAGCGCGGATAGGGCGATCGAGGACATGGAACGCGACATCAACGCCGCCAACAAGCGGGAAATCGAATTGGAATGAAGGCCCAGGACATCCGGGAAACGTTCCTCGAATATTTCTCCCGGCGCGAACACAAAGTCGTTGCGAGCTCTTCTCTGTTGCCCCAGGACGACCCGACGCTTCTGTTCGCCAACGCCGGGATGAATCAATTCAAGAATGTCTTTCTCGGCTTGGAAAAAAGAAGCTACGCCCGGGCGGCCTCCGTCCAGAAATGCATGCGGGTCAGCGGCAAGCACAACGATCTCGACCAGGTCGGCCGGACGGCCAAGCATCATACGTTTTTCGAGATGCTCGGCAATTTCTCCTTCGGAGACTATTTCAAGAAGGAGGCCGTGGCTTTCGCCTGGGAGCTCATCACCGACGTCTATAAAATCGCCGTGGACCGGCTCTACGCCACGGTATACGAAGATGACGAGGAGGCCTACCGCCTCTGGCGAGAGGACATCGGGCTTCCCTCCGAGCGCGTTTTCCGGTTCGGGAAAAAAGATAACTTCTGGGCGATGGGCGATACCGGCCCGTGCGGCCCCTGTTCGGAATTGCACTACGATTTCGCCCCTCTCCTCGAAAAAGGCGTGCCGCGCGACCTGATCGAAAAGGGCAGTGACCGGTTCGTCGAGTTGTGGAACCTCGTGTTCATGCAATACGAGCAGGACGGGAAGGGGGCGAGGCGGCCTTTGCCCCGGCCGTCCATCGACACCGGAATGGGACTGGAACGGTTAACGGCCGTCCTTCAGGGTAAAACGTCGAATTGGGATACGGATCTCTTTTCTCCCCTCATCGAGGAGGTGAGCCGGAAGACGGGTCGGGAATATCCGGCCGGCGACGAATCCGACGTTTCGGTCCGGATCATCGCCGATCATGCCCGATCGATCGCCTTCCTCATCGGCGACGGAATTATGCCGGCCAACGACGGAAGGGGATATGTCCTGCGCCGTCTCATCCGCCGGGCCTTCCGGCAGGGTCAGAAGCTAGGGTTCGATCAACCCTTCGTCTTTTCCCTGCTGGGGCTCGTAGCCGACATCATGAAGGACGCCTATCCGGAATTGACGTCGTCGCTTCCGTTGCTCTCCCGGGTCTGTTGGGCCGAGGAAGAGCGTTTCAGCCACACGTTGTTGTCCGGGTTCCGGTATTTTCAGGAATACGCCCGGGAAGCCGGAACGTCCGGCTCGCGCGTCCTGACCGGCGAAGCCGCCTTTAAGCTCTACGATACGTTCGGCTTTCCCCTGGACCTGACCCGGGAATTGGCCCAGGAGGAAGGGATCACGGTGGACGAGTCCGTCTTCCATAACGAATTGGAGCGGCAAAAAGAGCGGGCCCGACGGAATTGGAAAGGGGATACCCGGTTGAAAGAGAAAAAAGCCTACGAGGGGATTTCTCCATCCGCGGCAAAATACGCCGGCTCCGACGCGGGCGAAGTCCCGGAGACCCGGGTCGTCGCCCTGTTCAAGGACGGCATCCGGTCGAAAGAACTGAGGGAAGGGGAGGCGGGCGAAGTCATCCTTTCCCTGACCCCGTTTTACGCCGAATCCGGCGGCCAGGTCGGCGACGCAGGGTTGATCAAGGGGACGCACGCTTCGGCCCTCGTCGAAGCCGCCTATTACCCGGTGCCCGACGTTCGGAGCCACCGGGTGAAGATGTTGTCCGGAGTTCTTGGCGAGGGGGACTCGGTTCAGGCTTCGATCGATCGGACGCGCCGGCGGGCGACCCAGGCCAACCACACGGCCACCCATCTGCTCCACGCGGCCCTGCGGAGCGTACTCGGCGAACACGTCAAGCAGGCCGGCTCGTTAGTCGGTCCGGCGCGGCTTCGTTTCGATTTCACCCATTTCCAGGCTCTTTCGGACGAGGAAATCTCCGGAATCGAAACGATCGTCAATGAGAAAATTCGGGAAGACGTTCCGGTCGGCATCGCTGAGATGTCCCTGGAGGAGGGCCTCCGCTCTGGGGCCATAGCGATCTTTGAGGAAAAATACGGCGAAAAGGTGCGGTTGGTTTCGGTCGGGGAATACAGCCGAGAACTCTGCGGCGGGGCCCACGCCCGGACGACGGGAGAAATCGGCTTGTTCAAAATCGTCGCCGAATCGAGCGTGGCCGCGGGCATGCGCCGGATCGAGGCTCTCACCGGCGAAGAGGCCTTGAAACACGTCCAGGAAACGGACCGTCTCGTCCATTCCGCCGCGGCGGCCTTGAGTGTCTCCCGGAAAGACATGCTCGCCCAAATCGCCAAGATCCAGGAACACCTGAAGGAGAGAGACCACGAGGTGCGGTCGCTCCGCCGGTCGAAGGTCCAGGCGCCGGCCGCGCCGGACGACGGGCTCGTTCAGACCGTAAAGGGCGTTTCAGTTCTCGTCCAGCGCCGGGACGGATTGGATCCGGCCGAAGCCCGGACGGCGATGGATGACATCAAAAACCGGTTGAAATCAGGGATCGCCGTGTTGGGAGCGGTTCACGAGGGAAAAGCGCTCCTGGTGGTCGGCGTGACCAAGGACCTGACCGGTCGGGTTCAGGCCGGGACCCTTATCAAGCGGCTGGCGCCGCTGATCGGGGGTGGAGGCGGCGGCCGGCCCGATTTTGCCCAGGCG
>CAYSGA010000049.1:0-10361 GCA_964430165.1 uncultured Eubacteriales bacterium | reverse complement strand
TGAAGGGGAAGATCGCCGCGTAGAAGGTCAGGCAGAGAAACGTCACGTACCAGAAAGACGGCTTGAAGGTCTTGAGGGTGGACAGGACGATCCGTTCCCCCTGGCTTTCGTCCCTCAGTTGAAGAACGCGCTCGCCTTTGCGGTCCATCACGATGTACACCAGGTTTCCGAGCAGGGAGATGCCGCAAGCGGCCATGGCCACGAACAACGCCGCCCGGTACGTCCCGAAATAACTGGAGAACAGCTCGCCCGTGTTGAAGGCAAAGAGCGACCCCAGCCGGCTGACCGTCAACGTGAGGCCGAACGAGAAGGCCAGTTCCTTGTTCTTGAACCAGCGGGCTAAAATGGCGGATTGGGCGACGATGAGCGGCTCGGAACCGGCTCCGAAAATGAACCGGCCGACGAACAGGACCGGGATGCTCCGGGCTTGCCAGACGATGAACGCGCCGATGAAGACGAGGATCGAAAAGATCAGGGAGGACTTGCGGGTCCCCAACTTGTCGATCAGCATCCCGCCGATCAGCACGGCCAGGATGGCGGCCACGCTGTACGCGGTGAAAAAGGCGCCCACGGTCCCCCGGGCCGCATGGAGATCCTCGATCAGCGTCGGGGCGATAGCCGAGACGATATCGTAGGCGAAATAGCTCCCGAACGAAAGGAGGGCGACGAAAAAGAGAACGGAGAAACGATAGAACGAGCGCGAGGGATGAAAAAGTCCAGGGGCGTCTGGCGGAGTCATGGAATTCGCATTATACCAAGGCCCCGTTCCCGAGTAAATCGACCGATTGATTCCCGACCCCGGCGGGCATACAATGGGCCGAGACCCATGAACTTTTCCATCGCGACATCCGGCCTCGAATCCTACGGCGAGGCGATCGCCGGGGAACGACTCCGCTTCGACCGGGATGGGCTCGTCGCCCGTATCTGGAAACACGACCCGACCGTCTGGAAAGCGGAGGACGTGGAAGTCTCCAACCGGTTGGGGTGGCTGGAGGCGCCCGCGGGCGCGACCCGAACCGTCGCCGAATACGAATCCTTTGCCGGGGAAATCACGGGGGCCGGTTTTTCCTGCGCGCTTCTTTGCGGGATGGGCGGGTCGAGCCTCGCCCCTGAGGTTTTAAGCCGAATTTTCGGATCCTCGGGAGACGGCCTGGGCCTCAAAGTCCTGGACAGCACGGACCCGGCCGCCGTGCTCCGTTACACCCGGACGCTCCCGGAGGGGAAAACGCTGTTCATCGTTTCCTCTAAATCAGGGACGACGCTGGAAACGGCCTCGTTCATGAATTATTTCTATTCCCGGACCCGCGAACGGCTCGGGCCGCGCCGGGCGGCCGAATCGTTCATCGCCGTCACCGACCCCGGGTCGTTTCTCGAGTCCGAAGCGCGGCGCTTGAATTTCCGCCGGGTGTTCGCCGGAAATCCGGACATCGGCGGCCGGTTTTCGGTTTTTTCGCCGTTCGGCCTCGTCCCGGCGGCTTTGATCGGGTTTCCGTTGCGCGCGTTTTTAAGCGAGGCGAACGATGCGGTCGGAACCTGTCGCCGTCTCCGGGCCGGAGAAAATCCGGGAGCGAACCTGGGGATCATCCTCGGCACGCTCGCCCGGACGGGCCGGGACAAGGCGGTTTTCGTGATGTCCTCCGCCCTCCAGAGCTTCGGGGCCTGGATCGAACAGCTTCTCGCCGAGAGCACGGGAAAAGACGGCCGCGGAATCCTGCCGATCGTCCGGCCGACGGCCGCCCCGGTTTCCGGGCCGGCCAAGGATCGCCTTACCGTCTTGATCGGACTATCCGGCGACACGGCCCTGGCCACGGCCGCGAAAGAGACCCGGGAGAGAGGCGAGCCGATGATTTCGATGACCCTCGAAGACCCGCTCGAGCTAGGCGCCCAATTCTATCTCTGGGAATTCGCCACGGCCGCCGCCGGGGCGGTCCTGGGGGTCAATCCTTTCGATCAACCGAACGTCGCCTTGGCTAAGAAAAAAACGGAAGCCGCCTTGAACGCCTTCGTGAAAAGCCGGACGTTCCCGGCCGAATCCTCCACTTGGGAGGAGGAAACCATCCTCTTTTACGGGGAAAAACGGGAAGTCGGACTTCGGTCCGGGCTTCGGAAGCTCTTTGAAAAACTCAAGGACGGCGGGTACGCCATGATCCAGGCGTTTCTTCCCCCGTCCCCGGAAATCACCGAAGCGCTCCGGACGCTGGCCGGCTGTATTGAGACCCGGACGGGCCGGCCCGTCGTTTTCGACTACGGTCCCCGGTTTCTCCATTCCACCGGGCAACTCCACAAGGGCGACCGCGGGGCGGGGATTTTTCTCCAACTGACCGCCGCCCGCGAAAAGGACGCGGCCATACCCTCCTCCCCCGACGCCGGAGGATCCGTCTATTCTTTCGGGAACCTCATCGACGCCCAGGCCCTGGGGGACCGGCAAGCCCTCCGGGAAAAAGGCCGGCCTGTGGCCCGTCTTCATTTCAAGGGCGACCCGGTTGAAGGGATCTATAAAGCCGTCGAACGTATGTCTTGATCCCCCTCCCGGAGGAGAACCGGCCCGCTCAGTAAAGCCCGATGAAAACGACGTCGGCGTGGAACATTTCCTTGCTTTTCGCCCGGAGCTTTTTATCCACGCTGTCCTTGATATTCAAATAGAACCAGGTTTTATTGAATAGTTGCAGTTTTTCGGAATAAAAGGCCGCGTAGCTCGACTGCGAGTCAACGATGATCTTTCCGATTTCCTTGTCGTCGGCGCCCAGGACGGAAATGAGGGCGTTGGACCCGGAGGCGGCGGGAATCAGGATTCCGTAGACTTTGCCCTTGCCCTTGCCTTCCCAGGCCTCGCTTTTATCGAATTTCGTCGGGGCCAGGGCGGGGTAATCCTCCCGGGTTTTCTGGTTGAAGAAATCCTGGGGAGCGGAAGCGTCGGTCGAGGTGTAAACGCTTCGATATTGCTGTTCGCCTTCCTTGATTTCGATCGACTGGGCGACCAGCAGATTGGGCAGGTCCTTGTTGAACAAGCCCTTGACGCGGACCGGCTTCCCGATCAGCGCGGCCGCGTCGCCGCCCTCGACGGGGCCCGTCACGACGACATCGAACCCGGGAACTTCATCCATAAAGAAGTAATTCCCCTTGGCGTTTTTCACCGTCCCGTCCACCGTGTTCAAGCCGATGACGATGGCCAGCCCGGACTCGGTCGTCTCGGCGACTTCGCCTTCCACCGCGGCCGGTTCGGCGGCTTTTTTACCGCAGGCAACCGCCGACGTCAAAACGAGGAGGGCCACGAGGCTCAGGCCAACGAATTTTGCGGATCCGGCCTTATGAAACATAGCGCATACCTCCCATGAAATGTCAATAAACCGCAACTCAGGAAAAGATTATATAACACTCCGGGGGGAAAAAGTAAAGCCGCCGGCATTGACAGGATTTCCGGCTGACCGGGGCCATGGTGCCCTACAAATTCGGGAGTTCGGACGGAATGTTCAACCTGGGGAGTTCCCTGGCCTTCGTCCAGACGCTTCCCCCCGGGATCTATGTTTCGATGAACGGGAAATGCTTCCCCTGGGACCGGGTGAAAAAAGACACACGGACCGGAGAATTCGTCGAAACCCGAAAACCCGACCCGGCCCTCCCGAACGGTAGAACCGGGTCGCGCGCCCGTTGAGATTCCGGCCCCCTTCGGCCGGACGACGGGTTACCTTCTTCCACCCAGGTCAAAGAAGATTTTGACCCCGACCCTGAAGGCAAATCCGTTGATGTTGATTTCGGCCGGCCGGACGTTTTTCGTGTAGGAGTTTTCGTTCGGCTTGTCTTCATAGAGACCATACCGGGCATATTCGGTGTCAAAGGTGGAGTTATAATAATCGTAATACCAGAGGTCTCCGTCCCAATCGTCCTCGTCCGAAGCCGTTACATTGGTATGAGAGTACCAGGTATTATTATCGTTCCACCAGCCATAATCTCTCTGGTAATTATAATCGTAACCGGAGGATCCTTTCCATTTCTTGAAATTGGCCAACCGGTACAACGCCTCCCCGAACAGGGAGATGTTATTCGTCAGGTTGAAATTGAAGCCGGCGCCGAAATGGAACCCGATCGTGTTGCTGGTCGCATCCATATAATCCGTTTCGGTTTCTTGCGAGTCGGATTTCCAATCGGGGGGCCAGGGCGTCCCGTCGTTCCAGTAATAATCGTTGTAGTATCCCCATTCGGCGGCATAATCGAGGTTGGATTTCAGGGTTCCCATGTAGTATCCCGGCCCGACGTTGAGATAGACCTCGCCCCTGCTGCAGATCGGCAGATAATAGTAAAGGTTGAGGGTGATGGGAATGACGCTCAACGTCTGGTCAAAGGTCCATGTTTCATGATCGTAATCCGAATAATTTATATAATAATAGGTGTACTGGTACTTATGCGTGTACTCGTCATCATAGGCGAGGTTGCCCGGATTGGACTTCTTGATGAATTCCACGCCGAGGCCGACACCGAAGTTTTTGCCGAACCGGGCCAATACTTCGCCCTTGAAATTCGTCATCGACTTCATTTCTTTCCAATCGATGGTGTAATAATCCTGGCCGTAATATTCGTTGACATCCGTGTAATATGCATTCATGTCCCGGATGTAGGCGTTGAAATCGCCGCCGTTGATGAAACCCAGCCCACCGCTCAGGCTGAACCCGAGCCTGACCCCGCTGCCGTTGGAAGCCGGGGCATACGGCTGGGCAGCATATCGAGGGGCAGGAGCGGACGGCGGGGGCGGCATCGCGGCCGCGCCGGTTCCTTCGTCCAGCGGCGGCTCGATCTTCAAGATGTTTTCCCGGGCGACGGCGATCACGCCCAGGGAGGCATCCCTGATCGATATGGTCTTCTCCGTAACCGCGACGATCTCGCCTTCCATGATCGTGCCGTTGACCAGGGTGATTTTGTGCTTTTGCCCGGGGGGCTGAAGCTGGGGCGCCGCAAACGACATGACCGCGAATCCGGCCAGCAGCGCCAGAAGCGCAACTCCGACGAAAAACCGCTTTCCCATGAGGGCCTCCTTCCTTTGCGACCGGGAGAAAAGAAAACCCTCCGAAAAAACGGGAGGTGATTCTCCTTTCCGTCGCTGGTCGCGATTGTATGCCCAAAAAAGCCGTCGTGTCAAATCTTTTAAGAGGGGGTTCCGGGGCTTCGGCTCTCGATCCTTACCGTCGGCGGATGGAACCGGAAGACCTCGAATCGCTCGAAGAACGGGAAGAAGACTTTGAGGAGGAGGAAGAGGAGGAACTCCGGGACGAGCTCGAGACGGAGCGGGAAGACGAGGAGGAGCTCTTCGAGGGCGAACTGTAAGAACGGGAGGAAGGCGAAGAGCCCCGGGAGGGGCTCGCGGTGGACCGGGACGGCGCGCTGGAGGAACGGGAAGAATAGGACTCACTCCGCGACGGAGCCGAATAAGACCTTGAAAGCGAACCGCCGGAATATGACCGGCCGGAGGAGGACGAACCCGACAACGGCCCGGAATAAGACCGGGACGGCGCGTCATACGAGCGGGATGAAGAAGAATAGGATGAGCTCCGTGACGGCGTCGAGGAGGACCTTGACGGCGAGTAAGTTGAACCCGGATAGGAACGGATCACCGGAGACGACGTCCGGCCGGAGGAGGCGGACCGGGAGGGATATTCCCTCATCGTCCCTCGTTCGATCACGCCGGTCGCCGTTCTTTCCCGTGTGCCGGTCGGACGCTCCTCGATTTGCGGACGGATCATCCGTTCCGAAATCGGGCGCGCCGCGCCCTGCGGTTCACGCTCGGCGACGCGTCCGGACGAATAAGGCACGCGACTGGTTTCATATTCGCGATTGACGGCTCCCCCGCCCCGGGAAAGCCCGCCGGATTCCGATCCCCGGATCTCCGGCGCCCGGAGATCCCGCCCTTCCGAAGGGGACGGGCGCCCGATCAACGGAGAGAAACCGTGTTCAACGTTTCGAATCGCGCCGCGGTTGAGGACTTCCCGGGCCCGTTCCGTAATGTCCGGGCTCCGGTCAAGGGAGGGACGAAGTTCGGGTTGAGCGGCCCGCAGCGAAATCCGGCCCAGGTCGACCCCGGACCGGTCATTGAGGGCGACCCGGGAGATCCCGCGATTCTGCAGCTGATCTCGACGGACGACGGTGAGCGACCTCGAATAGTCCCGATAATCGCCCCGGTCATTCCAGCCGTCGCGGTTGTGGTGCCCGTAAAAATGGTTGTTGACGATGATGGCCGGATATCCCCAATAGCTGAGCGGGCACCAGCCGACGTAGTTGGAATAGCTGTACCAGTGAACCCAGGCCGGACCCCACGACCAATAGTTCATCGGGATCCAGTACCAGCCCAGGCCGAAACGCCAACCCCAACGTCCGTAGTGCGAGGTGCACCAGCCCCACGGTTCGTAGGATACCCAGGTCCAGCCGACGATCGGATACCAGACCCATCGGCCGTTGTAATAGGGACGCCAACCCGCGTCATGGACCGTTGGAACCCAGACGTAGCCATATTCGGACTCGTAACTCCAGCGGCCATAATCCGAGAGTTCGTAATCATATTCGGAATAAGCCGCGGGCAGATAGGTCCGGCTCAACCGGCGGGCATAAAGAGAGTCGCGCGACTCGTTCCACGAATCGAAATCGTCCCGGCGGGCCAGCAGACCGGTCGGTCCGCCGCTCCACCGGCCGTTCAGGGCCGCGATCATCTCGCCGGATTGAATCAGGACCGAACCGTCCTCTCCGGCCGCTTCGGCCTGTCCGCTCAGGACGGAAAACTCCGTCTGCCGGTTGCTTCGAACATCCACCCGGAACAACCCGGCTTCGAGGATGTAATATGAGGCGTCGGGCGTATGGATCTGGAGATTTTTCTCCCGGTCCACGGACCGGACGCGGAAAAACACGCTGCCCTGGAGCAGATGGATTTTGGTCGGATCGCCGTCCCGCCCGGGGAGCCCGGCGATGTCGACCTGGGTCTCCCGGTCAAGGCGCAGGATGTTGCCGCGGCCGAGTTGGATTTCGGCCCGGCCTTCCCGCGTTCCGAGTTTGTCCCCCGCCACGATGACCAGGTTCACTTCACCCTGTTCGTAGCCAAGATCCTGGGCGCGCTGGATATAGACGTCGCCCTTGACGTAACTCAGCCGGGTGAAGCTCCGGTCATAATAGCCTTCGGTCTGCCCGAAAGCCAGGAACGGGAACGCCACGACCGCCGTGATCGCCAAGGTCATGAGTTTTTTCATCTTCGTCTCCTTACGCCACCTTCTGATGCAACTTCCATGCCAAAAGATTTTTCCCCTATCGGCATGGAAAAAAGCAGGTGGAGACTGTCCTTGATTTGGGACGATTGCTCTCCAGGGCTGGGAAAACACTTCGCCCTCTCCCCATAAAATATGCGGAGAGGGCGAAGAAGAGGCGTCACCCCCCGAGAAGGGATAAAAACAGAGTCAAAGAAGAAACGGATCCGGGGAAACTTCCCCCCGGACCCGGGGTATCGACGATATCCGGCTTCTTACTTTTTCTTGAGGATGGGCATGCCGGTCTTGGGCGTTTCGACGACCTGGTAGCCCTCGGGAACCGCATCCAGGGCGCCTTCCTTGATCTCTTTGCCGAAGTAGTAGATCATCTGTTTCCGGCCGCCCTTGAGAGTCACGTTTTTCGCGTGAAGAAAGTAGCTGGCCCCTCTGGAATTTTTGAATTCGAACGCCATGGGATATCACCTCCAGTGAATTTGTGCTTCTTCAAGGACGCAAGAATCCGGCCGTTTCCTCATTCCCGGTGTTCTCATCATGCCTCGGATCTTGCCTCAATTGATATAGGAATTTCCGGCGAATGTCAAGACGTCCGGCCGAAGCCGCGGCCGCTTCAATGAACGAACCCGACCGGGGGCGTTTCGGCCGGAGGCAGGGGTCCGTAGCTCGACTCATAACCCTGGACGTTGGACGTCAGCGCCTCCAGAAACCGTTTGGCGTGGGCCGGGCTGAGGATCAACCGGGCGATCAATTTCCCGGCCGGGTGATCCGGAAAAAGGAAGGCGAAATCGAAGATGAATTCCTCCCGCGAATGGCGAATGGCGGCCACATTGGCGTATTGGCCGACGGCGATCGCCTCGTCCACCTTGATGTCGATTTTTTTCTCGTCCATTTTTTTCGCCCTCCTCAAAATCACCCGAAATGAAAATATTTTCAGGAACGGCCGAACGAAATTTCGCGGCCATTTTGTCTTGCTTTTTCCGGGGTTCTATATTACACTGTTCGCGGCTTTCTTTTGCGGGCTGGAGAAAGCCCCCACCTTTTGGTTCCCATCATCAACCCCCCTTTTGCTGACAACAGCCCGCATTTCCCCCTCCTCAGGGAAGGGGGCGAAAAGGGGGAAACGGGAACGATCACAGGATGGGTTCCCCGTCCGGATAAGCGGCGATGATTTCCTTCGGGATCTCGAAGACTTTCTTCCAGCCGCCGTACCGGAGGACGAGATCGGCCTTGGTCAAACCGCGTTTTTTTCCGCCTTGAATGAGAAAAACCGGACGGTTCGGCAGCGTCCCCGGTTCGACGACCATCAGCCCTTCGAAACTCCGGTCGATCGAATCCCCCGTCCGCATCCGGTTGAGCGTCTCGACGGGAACTTCGGCGACGTGGCCCCAGGGGTTGTCTCCCCGGTCCTGGTCGTAGTTGTATTTGAACAGGCTCTCGAGATTTTTAAACGGCCGCCGGACGAATTCGCCCGCTCCGCGCCGCTCGATCAGATAGACGGTTGCATCGCGGCCTTTGACGTAATTCCCGTCCCAATCGTTCTCCTGGAGCTGGTCCCGCTCGACCCTGTTCTCGCCTTCGAAAGTCCGGTTCCCGCCGCCGTTCAACTCCCGTTCGATCCGTCGGAGAATGGAGGCGCAGTCGGAGAGGGCGTAAATACGGACCCCGCCCCGGGCGGCCGATTCGAGGTCGTCGTAGGCCCGGATGAGATACCGGTAGGCCCGCACGAGGCCCGAACGCTCCGAATAGCGCGAGCCATATCCGGCCTTTTCGGCCAGCCGATGAAAAGCCCGCCCCGCGGCGGCAAAATTCTCGGAGGCGAACAGGGCTTCGATTTTATTGTCCGACCAGGAACCGTACCGGTTGTCGATCTGATCCTCCATCGATTCGGCGATTTCGGCGGCCCGCTCCGCCAGATTCCGGGCCAGGTCGACCAGACGGCCGGGCTCGTCCCATCTCTGGACGGGTTCGTAGTCATACCCCCGGGCCGAGGGGAAGGAAGCCAGGCAGGCCGCCGACAAGACGGCCGCGGCGGCCACGATCGGAACGAGAAGCAATTTAATTTTCATGGTTGAACCTCCTTGGGCGTGTCGGTATTTTATCACGAAAAGACCCGAGGCAATCGATTTCCTCCGAAAGCCCCCCTCTTCCTCCTGATGAGCCGACGTTCGTTGTGCTATAATAACGGCCGATCATGGGAAACGTGCTGGAGCTGGCGGACGTCCGCAAGTCGTTTCGGCCGGGGTTCATCCCCAAGACCAAAGAAGTCCTGAAGGGCGTCTCCTTTTCGGTCGCCGAGGGGGAAATCTTCGGCTACCTCGGGCCCAACGGCGCGGGTAAAACGTCGACGATCAAATGCGTTTTGGGGTTGATTTTTCCCGACTCCGGGACGATCTCCCTTTTCGGCCGGTCCCCCCTAGATCCCCGGTCGAAGGACAAGCTGGGTTTCCTCCCGGAAAATCCCTATTTCTACGATTACCTCACCGGCCGCGAATTCCTCGACTTCTACGCCCAGCTGTTCCGGGTGGAAAAGGCCGAGCGGGCCGGACGAATCACCCGCCTCCTCAAACTCGTCGACCTGGAACGGGCGGCCGACCTCCAGCTCCGCAAGTTTTCCCGGGGCATGCTCCAACGCGTCGGCCTGGCCCAGGCCCTGATCAACGAGCCGGAATTCGTGATTTTGGACGAACCGCTCGGCGGACTCGACCCGCTCGGCCGGAAAGAAATCCGGGACATCATCCTCGGTCTCCGCGACGCCGGCCGGACGGTGTTGTTCACCTCGCACATCCTCCAGGATATCGAGATGATCTGCGACCACGTGGCGATCATCGTCGGCGGCCGTGTTCTCAACCAGGGTCGTCTCACCGACCTCGTCTCGGAAAAAGTCCTGTTCACCGAAATCACGGTGGCCGGCGTGGACGACGAGCCGCTGGCGGCCTTCGGCGAATGCGTCCAGGTGCGCGACGGCCGGACGCTTCTCAAGGTCTTCGGCGAGGCCAACATCCAGCCGGTCCTCGACCTGGTCCGCGAACGCGGCGGCCGGATCCACGCCCTGATCCCCCGGGCCCAGACACTCGAGGACATTTTCGTCGACACGGTGGCCAACCAATGACGATATCGGTCATCGCC
>CAYSGA010000048.1:0-10508 GCA_964430165.1 uncultured Eubacteriales bacterium | reverse complement strand
GAGGAAATCCGGAAACTCCAGAAAGACGGGAAACGGGTGGCGATGGTCGGCTACGGGATCAACGACGCGCCCGCCCTGGCCACGGCCGACGTCGGGGTGGCCATCGGCTCGGGGACGGACGTGGCCATGGAGGCCGCGGACATCACCCTGATCGGGGATGACATCCAGGGCGTGGCCCGGGCCGTCGAGCTCAGCCGCCGGACGATCCGGACGATCAAGCAGAACCTGTTCTGGGCGTTCATCTACAACGTCATCGGAATCCCCATCGCGGCGGGCGTTCTATACCCGTTTTTCGGAATCCTGCTGAACCCGATGATCGCCTCGGCGGCGATGGCCTTCAGCTCCGTCTCGGTCGTGACGAACTCGCTCCGGCTGCGCCGGGTGCGGCTGGATTGAAATCGGGGACAGGGTCCCTAAGGGGGACGGCACTACGGAACGCTAATTCAATTCCCCGATTTCACCAATGTTGACAAAACTAGTATTTTTAATCGGATTAAGGTAAAATAGGATCCAAGAATCTTTCTGGAGGAATCATCATGAAAAAGAAAGTTTTAATCGCAGCGATGTTCGTTCTCGCCCTTGGACTGTCCGTCTGGGCCGTGTCCCAGGTTGCGGACAAGGGCGTCGACCCCGTCTGCGGGATGTCGGTCGCCAAGGAAGGGGCGAAGTGGACCTTCGACTATAAAGGAACGACCTATTATTTCTGCAACGAAGCCTGCAAGACCGGCTTCGCCAAGGACCCGGAAAAATACCTGGCCAAGATGGCGGCCAAGAAAGCCGAGGTCGGGAAGGCCGGAACCGCCGTGGCTTGCGAAAAGGCGGCCGCCGCGGCCGGTCAGAAGGAAAACGTAAAAGTCATCGTAACGAAAGAGGGCGACAAGGTGACCGCCACGGCTGAGAAGGAATGCGAAATGCCGGCCCGGCAAGGGTGCGGCTGCTGTTGCTGCATGAGGATGGCCCATGGTGGGATGCATATGCCTGCTCCGCCGGTTCCTCCGGCGCCTGCGATGCAAGGCCATATGCATATGAAGCCGGGAATGATGCGGGGGATGATGAATCCCGGGCCGATGGGCTTCGGCTTGATGAATGTCGAAGACCTCGAGAAGAAAATCGAGACCACAAAAGACGGTGTCGTCATCACCCTGAGCTCCAAGAATCCCGAGACGGTAAAAAAGATCCAGGAACATATCGCCAAGATGGCCGAACACGAAGCGAATATGATGAAAATGATGAAGCAGAACTGCGGGATGAAAAAAGAGATCAAGGTCGAAATCAAGGAAGTCAAAGAAGAAAAGAAATAACGCGCCCTCGCGTTCGATAGAGACAAAGCCCGCTTCCTCGGCGCCTCCGGATCCGGCGGGGGAGGGAGGGCTCCGGTTTTTTCCCCGGAGGGATTGAGATGAACGCCGACAGCATCTGGGAAGACATCAAGACGATCCGCGACGACGGGCCTCTGGTGCACAACATCACCAACTACGTCGTCATGGACATGACGGCCAACGCGCTGCTGGCCCTCGGCGCCTCTCCGGTCATGGCCCATGCCGTCGAAGAAGTCGAGGACATGGTCGGCATTTCCTCGTCCCTCGTGCTTAATATCGGGACGCTCAGCGGGCCGTGGATCGAGGCGATATTTCGGGCGGGGGCGGCCGCCAAACGGAAGGGCTTGCGGATCGTTTTCGATCCCGTCGGCGCGGGCGCGACCCGGTATCGGACGGAGACCTCCCGCAGAATCCTAGACGAAATTCGGCCGGCGATCGTCCGCGGCAACCCCTCGGAAATCATGGCCCTCGTCTCGTCCAAAGCCGCGACCAAGGGCGTCGACACCCGGTACGCTTCGGACGAGGCCGTGGACGCGGCCTTTGAACTCACCGATAAATACAACTGCGTCATCAGCGTCAGCGGGGCCGTTGATCGGATCGTTTTCGGGGATAAAATCATCAAAGTGGCCAACGGCCATACCCTCATGCCCAAGGTGACGGGACTTGGCTGCACCGCCACCGCCCTGACCGGAGCGTTTGTCGCCGTCAATCCCTCGCCGTTCGAAGCGGCCGCGACGGCCATGGCCGTCACGGGAATCGCGGGAGAAATGGCCGCCGAAAAGTCCGCGGGGCCGGGGAGCTTCCGGGTCAATTTCATCGACGCGCTCTACCGGATCGGCGAAGCCGACATCCGGTCCCGGCTTCTTGTGAGCACGGAACCGCGGTGATCAAGGCCGATTTCGGGCTGATGCTGGTCACCGACAGGGCGCTTTCGGGCGGGCGGGCGGTCGAAAAAATCATCGAAGCCGCGGTTTCCGGGGGAGTCACGATCGTCCAGCTCCGAGAAAAAGAAGCGACGACGCGCGAATTCGTCGCCCTCGGCCGCCGAGTGGCCGAAATTATACGGCCGCGCCGCATTCCCCTGATCATCAACGATCGGGTGGACGTGGCCCTGGCTGTCCTGGCCGACGGCGTGCATCTGGGGGCGACCGATATGAACGCGGCCGATGCGAGATCGATTCTGGGACCGAAAGCGATCATCGGGCTTTCGGTCGAAAATGAAGAACAAGCGGTTGCGGCCGACATACTGGACGTCGATTATTTTGGCGTCAGTCCCATTTTCCCGACGCCGACAAAAACCGATACCGGCGCCGCCTGGGGAATCGAAGGATTGTGGCGGCTGCGGCCGCTTGTGCGAAAGCCGCTGGTGGCGATCGGCGGGGTCAATCCGGGCAACGCGGCCCGGGTTTTAGAGGCGGGAGCGGACGGGCTGGCCGTCGTTTCGGCGATTTGCTCGGCTCGCGACCCGGAAGCCGCGGCCAGGGAATTGCGGGCGATTCTCGATAGTAAAAGGGGACGGCGGAGCGGATAATAGGGGGCGGAGGCCCGAAATGAAGCCGGAAACAAAACGCGATTTAGCCGGCCTCGGCGAATTCGGGTTCATCGCCCGGATGGCTCGTCCCTTCTTGAAATCACTTCCGGCCGGCGTGGAAGGAATCGGCGACGATTGCGCCGTTTTACCGTGGACCGAGCGCGAGCGGTTGCTCGTAACGACCGACATGCTGATCGAGGACCGGCATTTCCTCCGGAAGAGGATTGCGCCGGCCGACCTGGGCTATAAATCGCTCGCCGTCAACCTGAGCGATATCGCGGCCATGGGCGGACGGCCGCGGTGGGCCCTGCTTTCGATCGGAATTCCGGCGGGGATCGAGTTGGATTGGCTGGACGCATTTTTTAAAGGATGGCGGGAGGCGGCCAAACCATCCGGCGTACGGCTGGTGGGGGGCGATACGACCAAATCGCCCGGCGGAATCGTTATCAATATCGTTGTTATCGGGACGGTGCGGGCGGGGCGGGAAAAGCTCAGGTCGACGGCCCGAGTGGGCGACGTCATCGCCGTGACCGGAAAGTTGGGCGATTCAAGGGCCGGCCTATGCATATTGCTCGGCGGTGACGCGCGAGACCGCGATGAAGCTCGGCTTATCCGCGCGCATCACCGGCCGCGCCCTCACCTTGAAGAAGGGGAGTGGCTTGCTTCGCATCCAAGCGTTCGGGCGATGATGGACGTTTCCGACGGGATCGATTCGGATTTGCGACGGATTATGGAACGGTCGAAAGTCGGTGCCGGCATCAACCTCGAAAAATTGCCGCTTTCACCGGCGCTTGTCCGCGTGGCCCGCCGCCGCCGCTTTGATCCTATCGAGACGGCCGCGGCCGGGGGGGAGGGTTATTGCCTGCTTTTCACGGTCGCGCCGGAGAATTTCGAATCCTTATCGGCCGCTTTCGCGCGCCGATTCAGCCGTCCGCTATGGGCCGTCGGGACGATTCGACCCAAGTCGTCCGGATTGCGATATTTCTTGCACGGCCGCAGAACTCGCCTCCGCTCCCGCGGCTACAACCACTTCAAATAATAAATCGGTGCCAGGTTACTCATTCCCTGATTTTCACGAATATGAATTCGGGGAATGAGTAACCTGGCACCGATTTAAACCGGAATGATCGCCCGGACGATGGTTATGAGAGCCAGGCAGAGGATGACAGCCGCGGGAATTTGCCACGATGGTTTCGCCGCGAAGCCAATCGCTTTTTCGGCTGTTTTGAGCCCGAGCGGCACGGCCAGCATCGATAACCCCACGGCCAGCGGCGCATAAGCCCAGGCCAGGGGAATCGCGCTCCCGGGCACGACGCACGCGGGTACTCCGGTCGCGAATTTGACCAGCGGAAAAGCCGCGCTGGCGATCAAAGCCGATGTCCCTCCCCAGAAAATCCTGCGCCCAGTGCCCGGTTTCAGAAATCGCGTGAAAAGAGCTCCCACGATCAGAAAGGCCGCGCCCTCCAAGATGAACGCGAATGTCGGATTGGCGACCGTGCCGGGCCGGAGAGGAAGGCCGAGCAGAAGGGCATCGAACATCTTGAACACGATCGCGACGGCGACCAGGAGCGCGACGTTCGCAACTTTTCGACCCGACGAGACCCAGGCCGCGGCGATGAAAAACAGCGCCACTGCCGTCATCACCGAACCGGAGATCGACGAGGCACACGCTTTCAGGCCGATCCCCAGCCCGCATTCGGCGAGTCCCCAAACGGACCCGAGGAGGATGATGTACCCGAAGTTTTTTTTGTTCATGTCATTTCTCCATTGCGGCCAAGGCGGCCTTCACTCGCTTCGGAGTCAGGGGGAGCCGGCGCACCCGGGCCCCGGTGGCGTCGAACAACGCGTTGGCCACGACGGCGCCCATGTTGATGATGGCGGGTTCTCCGCCGCCCGAGGCCGGGAGCGAGTCGTTCGGCACGAGGACGGTTTCGATCTTTGGAAGCCATGAAAAACGCGGAAGCTCGTAGGTGTCGAAATTGAGGTCCCGGATCTCGTTCCCCTTGAAGTGAACCTCCTCGGTCAGCGCGTAGCCGAGCCCCATGGTGATACAGCCTTCGATCTGGATCGTCGCACCCTGGGGATTGACGCATTGCCCCATATCCTGGGCGCAGACGACGCGGTTGACCTCGAGGCCGCCCCTCTTTCGATCGACGGATATTTGCGCCGCCGTGGCTACATAGGTCCCGTTATAATCCGCGCAAACGATGGCTGTTCCCCGGCGGCTCGGCAAAGGAGCGGGCGTCCAGCCGAATTTATCCGCCGCCGCCCGGAGGACGCGTTTCATCCTCTCGTCGGAGAGATTCTTCATCCGGAACTCGAGCGGGTCCATACCCTCCCTTGCGGCCATGATATCGATCTGGCACTCCCGGGCGAAGACGTTGGTGTTGGAGCCGGGTGCTCTCCAGGCTCCGACGGCGAACGGATGAGCCCCCGTTCCGCCCCCGCCCCCTCCCCATTCGCCGCGGGAAACCGTTCGATGGTGGGGGATTGTGTAAAATTGGGCCGAACTTCTTTCACCCGCAAAATAAACGCCGTAGTCCCAGAAAACAATTTTTCCGTTTCCGTCCGTCCCGGACCGGATTTTAACGATTGCCGCAGGCCGGAACGAGTCGTCGAAAAATTCGTCTTCTCGGCTCCAGGCGACCTGGACGGGTTTACCGACGATCTTTGACAGGCGCGCCGCCTGGGACGCCTGGATGTTCCGAGTCTTCCCGCCGAAACCTCCCCCGACGAAAGGCATGACGACGTGAACATCGGCCGGAGGGATGCCCACCGCCTGAGCCACCTCGTCCTTGACCCGGAACGGAGCCTGGGTCGAAGCCCAGACCGTCGCCTTGCCGCCCTTCACGTCGGCCAGCGCCGTATGCGGTTCCATCGGGGCGTGGGCCACGTATCCGTTCAGGTACGTTTCGTCGAAAACATTCGCGGCCACGGATTCGCCCTCCTTGAGGTCGCCGCCTTCGGCGACGACGCGCGGTTCGGGCGCGGCCGAGAGAAGATGGTCGAAAATATTTTCATCGTCGAGCTTGGATTCGGGAACGTCGTATTCGGCCTTGATGAGGCCGAGCGCCTTTGCGGCGACGTCGGGGAATTCATGGAGGGCGGCGACGAGGTCGCCGTCCCGGACGATCCGGATTCCCTCGATCCTGTCCGCTGCCGAAGTATCAAGCGGCCGGATTTTCGCCCCGTGGGCCGGCGGCCTGAGGACCTTTGCGTAGAGCATTCCGGGCAGGCGGACATCTCCGGCAAAGAGCGCCTTTCCCGTGACCTTGTCCACGGCGTCCTTATGGAAAAAGGGCTTGCCCATGACGGCCCACTCGCCGACGCCCTTGACCGGCGGCTTGGGCGAGATACGGCGCTCGATCCGCTTCCCTGCGGCGAGCTCGCCGTAAGTCACCTTATTTGACGGGCGGGCCTTATCGAAGACGACCCCGTCCTTGACGGAGAGGCTTTCTTTAGAAATCTTTAGCCGTTCGGCCGCGAGTTCCAGCAGGACGGCTCTCGCCTCGGCCGCGGCGGCGCGCAGGGCGGGACCGAACATCCGCGTGGTCAGGGACCCGAACGTTCCCATGTCCCACGGGCAGAGGTCGGTGTCCCCCATGACCATATCCACCGCCCGATAGGGGACGTCCAGCTCGTCGGCGATCATCTGCGGCAGGGACGTGATCGCTCCCTGTCCCATCTCGATTTTCCCGGTGTATCCGGTCACCCGGCCGTCCGGTCCGATGAGGAGGTAGGCGTTGAAGTCCTCCGGATAGGCGGATCCCCGGCGGCGGGCCTCTTCCTGGAGCGGGCCGGCTTCGCCGAGCGAGACGGCGACCACGATTCCGCCGCCCGCGATCTTCAGGAACTCCCTGCGGCCCAGAGTCCCGGGCCGCTGGTATTCATCACGCTCATCTTTTTTCATAGCCCGCTCTTTACTTCGTCCACGCGGCGTCCATGACCGCCCGGACGATCCGGGTATGGGCCCCGCACCGGCAGAGGTTGCCTTCCAACGCTTCCCGGACGTCCTTTTCCGACGGTTTTGGATTCTTCCTCAGAAATTCGTGCGCGACGAGGATCATCCCGGGCGTACAGAATCCGCATTGGAGGGCGTCGTGCCGGGCGAACGCCTCCTGGAGCGGATGAAGCTTCCCGTTCCGTGCCAGGCCTTCGATGGTCGTGACCGTTTTTCCGGCGACGTCCTTGACGGGGAACTGGCACGACCGGACGGCTTCGCCGTCGACAAGGACGATGCACGCGGCGCAGAACCCCTCCCCGCATCCGTATTTCGTCCCCGTCAGCCCGAGGTCCGTCCGCAGGACCCAGAGAAGCTTGCGCTTCCCGTCCAGGGACAGCCTCACAGGTTTGCCGTTCAAAAAGAATTGGACCGTCTGATTCATGACCGGCCTCCGCCGCCCTTGAAAAAAAGTAACACCGTTTCCCGGGGTTGTCAAAGCATAATTCGCGGACGCCTTTTCATTATGGTCCGGATATGTTAACTAATAAAAGGAAGGGGCCGGAAATGACGAATATTTATATGGATCTGGCGGCCCGAATCCGGAAGAAAGAGCCGGTCGCGCTGGCCGTCATCCTGGAAACGAAAGGCTCGGCGCCCCAGGGGGCAGGAGCGGCGGCGATTTTCTCCTCGCGCAAGCTGGTCGCCGGAACGATCGGCGGCGGGTCGCTCGAAGCCTGCGTTTTCCGGAAGGCGGCGGAAGTCCTCCGGACAGGCGAACCGCTGGTCGTCTCTTTTGCCTTGAAAGGGGTCACGATCGAGGGCCGAGAACCCGTTTGCGGGGGGAGCGTCAGGGTTCTCGTCGACCCGCGCCCGCAACGGGACGGCGGCGTCTTCTTCCGTCTGGCGGATTCGCTCGGCCGCGGGAAACGGGGAGTCCTGTCGACTTCGATCCGGAGGAAAAGGAACGGTAAGATTGTCCTGACCCGCGGTTGGATTCCGGCGGAGTCACGTTCCGCGTCGGACAAGGAGATCGCGGCCGCGCTTGCGGACGGACGGCCGCGGCTGGCCAAAGTCCGGCCGGCCGCTTTCCTGGTGCCGGTTTTTCCCCCGGCCCGGCTCATCATCGCCGGGGCGGGCCATATCGGCCGGGCGGTCGCGCATCTCGGCCGGCTCCTCGATTTCGACGTCACGGTGATCGACGACCGCCGCGAATTCGCCAACAAGAAAAACCTGCCCGATGCCGACCGCATTGTTTGCCGCGAAATCGGCCCCGCTCTGAGCGAAGTGCCGATGGATGGGAATACGTATATCGTCATCGTCACCCGCGGCCATCAGAAGGACGCGGAGGCCCTGCGCGCCTGCATCAATTCCGGGGCCGGATACGTCGGAATGATCGGGAGCCGTTCCAAGATCGCCCTGGAGCGCCGGGAGTTCATCGTCCGGAAATGGGCGACGGCCGGAGCGTTCGACCGCGTCCGCGCGCCCATCGGACTCCCCATCGGCTCCGAGACCGTCCAGGAGATCGCCGTCAGCATCGCCGCGGAACTCGTCCGGGCCCGGCGCCGGAACGCCGATCGCGAAAGGGCGGCCGGATGATCTGGGCCGTCGTCCTGGCCGCGGGTAAATCCGAGCGGATGGGAAGCCCCAAGATGCTCCTTCCTTTCGGCCGGAAGACGCTCATCGAAAAAGTCGCCGACGGCGTCATGAAATTTCGGGTCGACGGGATCCTCGTCGTCCTCGGGGCCCGGCGCGGCGAGATCGAGCGGCTGCTCCAAGCCTACCCGGTGAAGCCGGTCTTCAATCCAAATTTCGAGCAAGGCATGTTGTCGTCCATTCAGAAGGGTTTGGATGAACTTCCCGGCGAGGCCCGCGCCGTTCTAATCGTCCTGGGAGATCAGCTGGGGACTCCGGCGTCTGTGGTCGAAAGGCTCGTCGCCGGATTCGAACGAAGCGGGAAGGGAATCGTCCTTCCGGTGCATCGCGGCCGACGCGGCCATCCCGTGCTAATCGATCTCAAATACAAGCGGGAGATCAGGAACCTGGATCCGGCAATCGGGCTGAGACAGCTATTGATCCGCCACTCCGACGACATCCTCGAAGTCCCCGTGCGGACCCCGTCCGTCCTCCATGATATCGATCAGCCCGAGGATTACCAGAATCTGGGGGCGCGTCCCGTTAAAAGAGGGGCAGGTCACTCATACCCCTAATTAATCCAGGGACGGTTTCTGATGCGCGAAGAACCTCAGGCCGAATCGCGAAAGAGAGTATTGCCGCGGGTTTTCTTGAGCCGTTCCAGAAACGGCTTATAGAGGAAGCTTCTTTCGTCGAGTGTGCAGAGCCGGCTGAACATCGGCTTGGTGACGGTGAAGGCAAGGAGATCGGGGGGCAGGTGTTGGCGCATGGCGATGTCGGTCGCGCCGATCGAGGCCTGAGGGACATTGAAGTTCTTGAAGGAGATAATCTCCCGACAACCGGAGCCAAAGGGCGCGATGAAGGGAGGCACGTCCCCGGGGGCGCTGTGATACCGCGCGGCGATGATCAAGGCGCTGAGCTGATCGGGATTGACAAGAAACGTGATTGTTTTGAGGTAAAGCCAACCTTCCTCTTTAAGAGGTCCGATGAAGATATGGGCGTTCTCCGCCCGGTAGGACGTTCTCGAATCGATGGACGCCTCCATGAGTTCGCCCGAGACCTTGAGCCCTTCGTCGTCGACCAGGAACCTGATGAACTCTTTTCTCGACTTCGCTTGGATTCCCCACATGCAGCCGCCGGCGCCGAAACAGCCGTAACGTTCCCTGGTGCTGTGGAGAGTCTCACCCTTAAGCCAATTCTTGAAGAAGGAAAAGACGCAGTCGTTCCCCCTGGGCGTGACGAGGGGTTCAAAGAGGGCCGGGTCGGGCGCATCGAAAAATCCGATGAGCGGAAGCTCGATGTCCAGCTTTTTCCGTAAACGCGCGGCGTCGGGTTGCGTTTCTTTACTCATGCCCGTCTAATCTCACCTCCATGCGCCAAAACCCTAACGATTACGGTTTGATAGTGGTGGATTAACCGCGACGCGGCGTCTTTTTTATCCCGGGCCTTATTTGTTCTCCGGCTTTTTTTCAAAGGTGAAGGCTTTCAAGAGCTCCATGGGGAGAGGAAAGACGATCGTCGAATTCTTTTCCGCGGCGATTTCCGTCAAGGTGCCCAGGAATCGGAGCTGAAGAGCCTGCGGATTTTCAGAAATGGTGTTGGCGGCCTGAAGGAGTTTATCGGCGGCCTGGAATTCGCCTTCGGCGTGGATGATCTTGGCCCGGCGTTCCCGCTCGGCCTCGGCCTGCTTGGCGATGGCCCGGACCATGTTCTCCGGAAGGTCCACCTGTTTCATCTCCACGAGTTGGACCTTGATGCCCCAGGGGTCGGTGTGCTGCTCGATGATTGCCTGGAGGCGGGCGTTCAATTTATCCCGCTCCGAGAGGAGGTCGTCGAGCGGAACCTGGCCGAGGACGCTTCGCAGGGTCGTCTGGGCCAGTTGGGAAGTGGCGTTGAGATAATCCTGCACGTCAAGTACGCACTTGAGCGGGTCGATGACCCTGAAGTAGAGGACGGCGTTGACCTTCACCGTGACATTGTCCTTTGTGATGACATCCTGGGGGGGGACGTCCATCGTGATGAGCCGCAGGCTGATCCTCACGATGCGGTCGATCGGGGCGAAGACCAAGATGAGGCCGGGTCC
>CAYSGA010000047.1:0-10550 GCA_964430165.1 uncultured Eubacteriales bacterium | reverse complement strand
TTCGTTCTCGTCGCGGGGAGCCATGAGAACGATGTTCGGCATGTGCCGGAGATAGGCGATGTCGTTGACGCCCTGATGGGTGGGGCCGTCGTCCGGGACAAGGCCGGCCCGGTCCAGGGCGAAAACGACGGGGAGGTTCTGGAGACAGACGTCATGATAGATCTGGTCGTAGGCCCGCTGGAGAAACGTGGAGTAGATGGCGCAGACGGGGCGCCGCCCGCCGACGGCCAGCCCGGCCGCGAAATTGACGGCGTGCTGCTCGGCGATCCCGACATCGAAAAATTGGGACGGCCGTTTGGCCGCGTATTCGAGGAGGCCCGTCCCCTCGCACATGGCCGCGGTGATGGCCACGACTCGGCCATCCTCACCGGCGATCCGCAACATGGTGTCTCCAAAAACCGCCGAATAGCACGGCTTGGCCCCCAGGGTGGTCGGCTCTCCGGACTCAACGTCGAACGGCGGCGCTCCGTGGAAATGATCGGGACTGTCCTGGGCGGGAATGTAGCCGCGGCCTTTCCGGGTCACGCAATGAATCAGCACCGGGCCGTCCGCATCCTTTTTGGCCTTTTCGAACACCTCCAAAAGCGAAGGGAGGCTGTGACCCTGGACGGGCCCGACATAGCGGAGGCCGAGTTCCTCGAAAACGAGTCCGGGGAAAAACGTTTTTTTGACCATTTCCTCCAGCGCCCGGCCCGCCCGGATCATCGGGCCACCCACGCCGGGGAGCGATTTGAGCAGGGTCTTGGCCTTGTCCTTGACCCGGAGATAGTGCTGTCCCGAAGTCAGGTACCCGAGATATTTGGAGATGGCCCCGACGCTCTGCGAGATCGACATTTCGTTGTCGTTGAGGACGATGATCAAGGGGATCCGGAGATGGCCGATCTGGTTGAGGGCTTCCCAGGAAACGCCGCCCGTAAGCGAGCCGTCGCCGACGACGGCGATGACCCGGTATTTTTCTCCGGCCATATCGCGGGCGACGGCCAGGCCGAGCGCGGCCGAAAGGGCGGTCGAGGCGTGCCCCGTGTTGTACGGGTCGTACGGGCTTTCCTCCCTCGAAGGAAAACCGAGGAGCCCGCCCTGGCGGCGGAGCGTCGCGAACCGATCCCGCCGCCCGGTGAGGATTTTATGGGTATACGTTTGATGCCCGACGTCCCAGACGATGCGGTCCCGGGGGGTGTCGAACACCTTGTGGAGGGCGAGGGTCATCTCGACGACGCCGAGATTGGAGGACAGATGCCCGCCGTTTCGGGAGACGACCTCGAGAATTTCGGCCCGGATTTCGACCGCCAGCTTCGCCAGGTCTTCGACCGGAAGGTTTCTCAGGTCGCCCGGGTCGTTGATCGAATCGAGAATTTTCTTCATCGGCTCCACGGATTTAAATCATCAGAACGGAAGTTCGGAGTCATCCTCTTCTTTTTTTGACTTCGGCGGGTTTTTTAGGGGGATGGTCCCAGATTTCGTCGCCGGCGACTCCCCGCTCTCCGCTTCCTCCAGGCTGAAGGATTCGGGATGGACGGCACCCTTGTCGTCCTTTACGAGAATCTCGATTTTTTTCTCGGCCTTGTCCAACTCGTTCCGGAGAAACCGGGAAAGCCGGACGCCCCGTTCAAACCGGGCGAGCGATTCATTCAAGCTGAGGCCGCCTTTTTCCAGCTCGTCCACGACCCGTTCGAGGTCGGCCAGCGCTTTCTCAAAATCGAGGTCCGGATTTTTTCCCTTCTCTTTTTCTTTCATGATCTCCTCTTCCCTTCGTCCGAATTGCGGGTTTTCTTCCCGGGGGCATCGGCCCCTCCGCCGGCACCGGTCGATTCCTCGACGGACCGGTCGGGGTCGATTTTCCGTACTTCGGCGGAAAATTCCCCGCGATAGAACGAAACGGCGACCGCGTCGCCCGGCCGGACGTTTCCGATGCCGGTGACCGGGATCCGCGGCGATCCCTCGCGCCAGACGACGGCATAGCCTTTTTTTAAAACAGCCAACGGGCTTTGGGCCTGGAGCGAGGCCGAAAGGCGTTCCCATTCGCCGGTTCGTTTTCCGAGGAACGTTCGAAACGCGCCGATGATCCGCTCCCCGACGAGGGCCGCCCGTCCCGCAGCCTCTCCGAGACGCCGCCCCAGCACCGCGGCCATGCGTTCCGCGGCCAGGGTCGCGCGTGCTTTTCCGTCGGCGATCCTCCGCCGTTCCTCGTTGACGACCTCCCAGGCCCTCGATTCGAGTTCGTCGACACGCTGACCCAGGGTCCAGAGGCGGCGCTGGAAGCCCTCGAAGACGCCGTGCCGGGCGAGTTCGTCGACACTGCCCCGGCAGGCCTGGAGTTCAAACCGGAGGGCCTGCTCGGCCCGGCGCCGGAAATTTTCGATCCGTTCGGCGAACGCTTCTTCCTTTTCCACAACCATTTCGGCCGCGGCCGTCGGAGTGGAGGCCCGGATGTCGGCGACGAAATCGGCGATCGTAAAATCGACCTCGTGGCCGACGGCCGAGATGACCGGGACGGGGCAGGCGTAAATCGCCCGGGCGACGGATTCCTCGTTGAACGCCCACAAGTCCTCGATCGACCCGCCCCCGCGGCCGACGATGATCACGTCGATATCGGCCCGGCTTCCGAGCCGGGCCAATCCTTCGACGATTTCGGCCGCCGCCCCGTCACCCTGGACCCGGGCCGGATAAATCACGATTCGGACTTTGGCGAAACGCCGGTCGATCGTCCGCAAAATGTCGATCAACGCCGCCCCGGTCGGGGACGTCACGATACCGATCGTTTTCGGAAGGAGGGGAAGCTTTTTCTTTCTCTCGGGGTTGAACAGCCCCTCCGCCCGGAGTTTCTCCTTGAGTTGCTCGAAGGCGAGCTGAAGAGCGCCCTTGCCCTTGGGTTCAACCTGGTCGATGATGAGTTGGTAGTTGCCGCGGGGCGGGTAGACGTCGACCCGGCCGCGGCAGACAATCTGCAGACCGTCCTTGAGTTCGAACTTGAGACGGTCGGCGTTGCTTTTCCAGAGGGCCGCGGACAGCGAGGATCCGGCATCCTTGAGGGTCAGGTAGATGTGGCCGGAAGCGGACCGTTTGTAATTGGAGACCTCTCCGGCAACCCAAACCTGGGGGACGGCGGTTTCCAGGGCGGCCTTGATGACCTGGGTGATCTCGGTGACGGAGTAGACGTGATCGCGGAGGACCAGGCTTCCTTCGCGGACAAGGGCCCGGCCTCCCTTTCCCCCGTTCGGGACGAGTGCTTCGCCGCCGTTTTCCTCGGGCATCGATGCTCCCCGGGTATTTTAATATAAATCGGTGCCAGGTTACTCATTTCCCTAATTAAATATAAATACGGCCGGGGCTCTGAGGAGGAACGTCCCTTAGAATTAGGGAAATGAGTAACCTGGCACCGATTTAATCCGATTTATTCTTCGGTCAGGATTTCCCGGACGATCGAGAGGGCTTTTCCGGTCGACGGATCGATTTCGACGACGACTCCGGACACAAACGACCCGCCTTTCCCCGGTTCGAACCGGATCGGCCGGGACGTCAGGAACTTCTGGATGGCCTGTTCTTTCCGGATCCCGATCACGGAATTCCGCGAGCCGGCCATCCCGAGGTCGGTGATGTAGGCCGTCCCGCCCGGAAGGATGCGTTCGTCGGCGGTCGGAACATGGGTGTGCGTCCCGACGACGGCCGAAACGCGGCCGTCCAAATAAAATCCCAGAGCGACTTTTTCCGACGTGGCTTCGGCGTGGAAATCGACAATGAGACAGAGTGTTTCTTTCCGGAGCTCCTCGACCGCCGCATCGGCCGAACGGAACGGGTCGTCAATCGCCTCCATGAACACCCGGCCCTGGAGGTTCAAAACGCCGAGTTTCAGTCCACCCGGCCCGGACACAACCACGTGGCCCTTGCCCGGAGCGGGCGGAGGGTAATTGGCCGGCCGGAGGACTCTGGGTTCCTTCTCCATGTAGGCGATCCCTTCTTTTTTGTCCCAGATGTGATTGCCGCTCGTCAGCACGTCGACCATGGAGAAAAGCTCCCGGCCGACCTCCTCGGTCAGGCCGACGCCGCCGGCCGCATTTTCGCCGTTGGCGACGACAAACGCCGGCCGGTATCTGTCGCGCAGTTCCGGCAGGTGCCGGCGCAGGGCGTCCCTTCCCGCCCGACCGATTACATCCCCGATGATCAGGACACGGAAGGACGGCCGCGGGCCGGCCGCCCCGGTCGCATCCGCCTCCGGTTTATCGGGCATATTCAACCGCTCTCATCTCCCGGATGACCGTGACCTTGATCTGGCCGGGGTAGTCGAGTTCGTTTTTGATCTTCGTCGCGATGTCCTTGGCGATCAGGCAGGCCCGGTCGTCGGCGACCTTGCCGGCGTCGACCATGATCCGGATCTCACGGCCGGCCTGGAGGGCAAACGCCTTGGCCACGCCGTCGAAGCTCTTGGCCAGCGTTTCGAGTTTTTCCAACCTCTTGATGTAGTTTTCGAGAAGCTCCCGGCGGGCGCCCGGGCGGGCCGCCGACAACGTGTCGGCCGCCTGGACCAGGACCGCCTCGATCGACGGGAAATCGACGTCGCGGTGGTGGGAAGAGATAGCCGCGATGACCGCTTCGTTCTCGCCGTATTTCCGGCAGAGCTCGACGCTCAGTTCGGTGTGCGTTCCCTCGACCTCGCGGTCGATGGCTTTGCCGACGTCGTGCAGGAATCCGGCCCGGAGAGCCGTCTGGGTGTTCAACCCCAGTTCCTGGGCCATGGCCGCGCTGAGGAAGGCGACCTCTTTGGAATGCTGGAGGACGTTCTGGCCGTATGAGGTCCGGAATCTCAATTTCCCCATCAGCTTGACGAGCTCGGGATGGAGGTTCTGGACGCGGAGCTCCATGGCCGCCGCCTCCCCGTCCTGACGGATCTTGTCCTCGAGTTCGGCTTTGACGTTTTCGACGACCTCTTCGATCCGGGCGGGATGGATGCGGCCGTCCAGCACGAGCCGTTGGAGGGCCAGCCGGGCGGCTTCCCGGCGGATCGGGTCGAAACTCGAGAGGATGACCGCTTCCGGCGTGTCGTCGACGATGATATCCACCCCGGTGGCCACTTCCAGGGCACGGATGTTCCGGCCTTCGCGGCCGATGATCCGGCCCTTCATGTCCTCGCTGGGGAGGTCGACGACGGACACCGTCGATTCGACAACGTGCTCGGCGGCCGACCGTTGGATGGCCCCGCTTATGATCTCGGCCGCCAATTGGCGGCTCTTGGCCCGCGTTTCCTCGTCGATCCGCTTGATGGTCTGCATCGATTCGAGCCGGGCCTCGTCCTCGACCTTGTGGATGATCACGGCCTTGGCCTCGTCCTGGGTCATCCCGGAGACGCGCTCGAGCTCGACCAGCTGGTCCTTGATGATCCCGGCGACCCGCTTCTCTTCTTCCTCGATTTTCTGTTCCTTCTGGACGAGACCACGCTCCTTGACCGTCACGTCCCGGTCCCTCCGGTCAAGCCCCTGGATCTTGCGGTCGAGGTTTTCTTCCTTGTTGACGAGCCGTCGCTCGGTTTCGTTGAGCTTGCGGCGTTTGTCCTGGGTCAGGCGTTCGAATTCCGCATCGGCCGAGGACATTTTCTGGCGGGCCTGGTTCTGGGCCTGGCCGATAATTTTTTGGGATTCGTTTTTGGCCTGGTCGATGATTTTGGACGCCTCACTCTTAGCCCGGAACAATCCCTTCGTCCCGGAACTTTTCTTGAACTGAAAAAACAGGATGCCGGCCGCCAAAACAATCAAGACGGCCAGGCCGATATAAACAATCAGGCTGTTCACGGTCTCTCCTCCTTCCTAAAAGTGCGGCGAGGAAGAGCCGTCCGGCAGGAGGGGCTTACGGGGTGCGACCGGTCCGAAGGACGATGAAAGGCCGCCGATCTCCGGCGGCCGGCGTTTTTTCGCTCGGCTTAAGCATGCTCATCCTTGAACAGGTTCGACTCCACGGTCGCGATCTCGGCTTCCATCCGGTCGATGCGTTCGTCCACTTGATCCAGCCGTTTCCGGCTGACAAAGTAGTCGTCGGCGATATTCAAAGCCGCGAGGACGGCAATTTTCGTGGGGTCCTCTGATCGCGACTTCACTGCAATTTCCTGCATTTTCTGGTCCACATAGGACGTCAGACGGCTGATATATTCCTCGTTTTCTTCACCTTTCACTCGGATTGTGTAAGTCCGTCCGTATACTCTGATTTCGACGATATCACTCATCACATGCCAAGTTTGTCGATCTGGGAAATGATCGCCTCGATCTTCCCTTTCATTTCTTCCCTTTCATTTTCGTATTTTTTGACATCGCCGTCAAGTTTGGCGATTTTCCGGGCGAGGTCCTCGGTGTCTTTTTTTTCGGCTTTGAGGTCCTTGACCGTCTGCCGAAGCTTGTCGTTTTCCGCCGAAAGCCGGTGGACATGATCGATCACGCCAGCGATTTTTCCTTCGAGGGTTTTCAACCGGTCGATTTCGTTGGTCACGCGCCGCCTCCTTTGCGAAGCTCGATCTTGAACATCGATTTCAGGATTTTCAGGATCTTCTGCTCGGATTTGTCCGCTTCTTCGGCCAAGAGAGTGGCCTGGGGATTCCGGAAGACAAACCGCATCGAGAGCGACGTTCGGCCGGGCGGATTGTTCGGGCCGGCATACCGGTCGACGACGTCGAACGATTCCAGGAATTTGACGGCCGCCCGCTCCACGACGGACTTGATGTCCTGGTAGGAGACGTCGCGGGCGACGAAAAACGAAAGATCGCGGACGACGGCCGGAACCTTGGGGGACGGTTCGTAGGAAAACGTCCCGGCCTTCTTTTCCAGGATAACTCCCAGGGCGATTTCCGCCGCGAATACCGGCCCGGCCGCTCCGGAGGCCTCGCAAATCGATTCCCGAACGCGTCCCAGGATTCCGACCCGCTCCCCCTTGTAGAGAACCGCCAGGCCCGATCCCTCCGCGAACGAAGGATGTTCGGCCGGTTCGTAGACGAGCCCGGAGTAGCGCAGGGCCCCGAGGGCGGATTCCAGGGCGCCCTTGAGATGATAAAAATTCGCCGCCGCCGGCGGACGGCTCCAGTGGGGAAGCCCCAGCGGCCCGGCGCTCAGCAAACCCAAAGCCGGCTCCTCAACAGGCCGGGATTCGTCAGCCCGCCAGAAAATCTTCCCGATTTCGAAAATATGGACGGCCTCGGTTCCGTGGTTTTGATTGTGCCGGAGGTTCGCCAGCAGCCCGCCGAGAAGCGTCGTGCGCAGAATCGCCGCGTGGACGGAAAAAGGATTCCGCAAGGTCACCGGCCGGCGGCCCGTCCCCAGGACGGCTTCCTTATCCGGGTCGGCGAAACTCACGTTAACGACTTCGTCGAACCCGAAGTGGAAGAACTGCTGGGACAGGCGCGCGATCCGGATCCGGTCCGAGGGCATGGACTCCAGGACCTCCCGCGGAGGGACGACCGCCGGGATTCGATCGTACCCGAAGAAACGGGCGATTTCCTCGATCAAGTCGGCCTCCCGCTCGATGTCGACCCGAAACGACGGAACCGCGACAAGCCAGGACCCCGGGGCCGACGGCTTGGCGGAGAACCCGAGGTCGGCCAGTGTTTTTTCGATGAATTCATCGGGAACGGCAACGCCTAAAAGTTCGGCGGTTCGGGGGGAGCGAAGGACGAGTTCCCTCGGTTTGCGCGGTTTGGGATAAATGTCGACGAGTCCCTTGGAAACCCGCCCGCCGAAGGAACAGAGGAGGGATGCGGCCATCGCCGCCGCTTCGGGGGCGAATCCGATGTCCGCGCCGCGTTCGAAGCGGTAACTGGCGTCGGTCTGAATCTCCAAGGCCTTCCGTGTCCGGCGGATCGAGGCCGGGTCGAACACGGCGCTTTCGATGAAGACGTCCCGGGTAGCTTCGGTGATTCCGGACTCCTCCCCGCCGATGACCCCGGCCACGGCGATAGGGCGGCGGTCGTCGGCGATGACGAGCATGTCCGGCCCGAGGGCCGCGGCCCGGCCGTCCAGGGTCCGGAGGGTTTCCCCTTTCTTGGCCCGACGGACCACCACCCTCGGCCCGGCGACTTTCCCCAGGTCGAACATATGGACGGGGTGGCCGGTGGCGAAGAGCACCGCGTTGGAGGCGTCGACGACGTTATTGATCGGCTTGAGGCCCATAGCCTCGATTTTTTTTCGGAGATTCTCGGGCGAAGGGGCGACGGCAAGGCCCTTGACGACGAATCCCGTGTACCGGGGGCAGAGGTCCTCGTCCAGAACCTGGACGTCGACGATCTCGGAAGTCGGAGTCGGGAGTTCGACGACCGGATGAACCCGTTCTTTTAGGGGAAAACCCGTCAGGGCCGAAATTTCGCGGGCGATCCCGAGATGGCCGAGGGTGTCGGGACGGTTGGCGTAGGTTTCGATGTCGAAAACCGAGTCACCGTCCGGAGTTTCCGTCCATTCCTCGCAGATGAGGCCGATCATCGTCAGGCGGTCGAGAAGCTCGCGCCGCGGCATCTCGATGTCCACGTATTCCTTGAGCCAATTCAGACTGATTTTCATTTGAGGTGAAATTGCCGGTTGAACCGGAGGTCGTTTTCGTAAAAGTACCGGATGTCGGGGATGCCGTAGGCGAACATGGCGATCCGGTCGATCCCCAGGCCGAACGCCCAGCCCGAATATTGTTCGGGGTCGATGTTGACGTTTTTAAACACCTGGGGATCGACCATCCCGCTGCCGAGGATTTCCTTCCAGCCGGTGCCGCCGCAGACGCGGCAGGCCGGATCTTTTTGACCGCAGGCCAGGCATTCGATGTCCACTTCGGCCGAAGGCTCGGTGAAAGGAAAGAAGCTCGGCCGGAAACGGACTTTCAGCTTGTCGCCGAACAACCTTTTAAGAAAATATTCGAGCGTTCCCTTGAGATGGGCAAAGGTGACGTTCCGGTCCACAACCAGTCCCTCGACCTGGAAAAACATCGCCGCGTGGGTCGGGTCGGGCGTCTCGCGGCGGTAAACCTTGCCCGGCATGATGATCCGGATCGGCGGTTTGCGTTTCTCCATGACCCGGATCTGGACGGGCGAAGTGTGCGTTCGGAGGAGCAGGTCGTCGTTAAGATAGAGAGTATCCCAATCGTCCCGGGCCGGATGGTGCGGGGGGAAATTGAGGGCTTCGAAATTATAATAATCGGTTTCGATCTCCGGCCCGTCCTCGATCCCGAACCCCATGTCCTCAAAAATCGACTCGATCTCCCGCTGGAAAATTCGGAGCGGATGGGCCGCCCCCCAGACCAGGTGCTCTCCGGGAAGGGTCAGGTCGAGGCCGGGTCCGCCGGCGGCCGGCCGGCCGAAGCCCTCCTCGAGGGCCGCCAATTTTTCCTGGACTTCGGTTTTCAGGACGTTGAGCAGTTGCCCAGCGGCCGGTTTGTCGGCGGCTTCAAAATTCTTCAAATCCTCGAAGAGCTGCGTGACGAAACCCCGCTTCCGGCTGAGATACCGGTTGCGGAGTTCCTCCAGCCCCGCGGCATCCCGGACCGCGGCGCACTCTTCGGCAAGCTTCGCCCGGTGGCCGTCGATCGCGGCCCGGAATTTTTCGAGATCAGGCAAGGGCGTCTTTGACTTGAGCAGCGACGCGGCCGAACGCCTCCGGGGCGTTGACCGCCAATTCGGCCAGGACCTTGCGGTCGAGCGGACTGCCGATCTTCTTCAAGCCCTGGATGAACCGGCTGTACGTCAGGCCGTTGATCATGGCCCCGGCCTTAACCCGGATGATCCACAGGCGCCGGAAATCCCGCTTCTTCGCCCGCCGGTCGCGGTAGGCGTACAGCAGCGATTTTTCGACTGCTTCCTTGGCCGTCCGGTAGTTCGAGCTTTTCGCGCCCCAGTAGCCTTTGGCCAGGCCCAGGACCTTCTCCCTCTTGTTCCTTCTTTTGACTCCGCGTTTGACTCTCGCCATGGGATTCTCCTCAGAATTCGTAGGGCATCATTTCCTTGACGGCCCGACGGTTGGTTTTGTTCAACACCGCAACCTTCCCGAGATTACGCTTGCGATTTGCTGTTTTCTTGGTCAGGATGTGGCTTTTATTCGCTTTTCTGTGCAGGATTTTCTTTCCCGCCGTCACCGTGAACCTTTTCTTGGCTCCCCGGTGGGTTTTTAGTTTTGGCATCTTTTCCTCCTGTCTTCGTGGGGATGAGCACCGACGAAACGGCCCAGTCCATTTTCCGAAACTCGCTGTCCACCTTCCCCAGGCCGGCGCAATCGGCCACGACCCTGTTTAAAACGGCCACGCCCATCTCCGGGCGGGACTTTTCCCGGCCTCGGAGCATGATCGTGATCTTGACCTTGTTCCCCTCTTCGAGGAAGCGCTGGACGTGCTTCAACTTGAAGGCGTAGTCATGAATCGAGATCTTCGGCCGAAACTTGATCTCCTTCAACAAGACCTGCTTCTGGTGCTTCTTGGCCTCATGGTCGCGCTTGTGCAATTCGTACAGAAACTTGCCGTAATCCATGATCCGGCAAACCGGGGGCTGGGCTTGCGGGGCGATTTCGACGAGGTCCAGGCCGCGCTGGCGGGCGATAACCAGCGCCTCGGCG
>CAYSGA010000046.1:0-10604 GCA_964430165.1 uncultured Eubacteriales bacterium | reverse complement strand
CCGTCCTCGCCGATGCTCACGCCGACGTGGGAGCCGCAGACCTTGATGTTGCCCAAGCTGTGGGCGGCCATCCGGATTTGATCGTGGGCCCGGGAAAGGAAAGCCGCGAACGTGGCCATGAACGGCACGTATCCCTTGACCGCGAAACCCAAGCCCATGCCAACCATGTTCTGCTCGGCGATATACGATTGGAAGGACCGGGCCGGGAAGGCGTCAAAAAATTTGTCGGCGTACGTCGAGTTGCGGACGTCGCCGTCGATGCAGACGATCGACTCGTTGGCCTTACCTGCGGCCCGCAGGCCGTAGCCGTAGGCCAGGCGGGTGGCGGTTTTTTCCGTATATTTCATCCGCTCGATCGTCGCGGCGACTTTCATTTTCGGCCGGGCGACTTTCCGGGCCGGGCGGAGGAATTTTTTCGCGTCGACTTCGGGAAGCGGCCCTAACTCGGCCAAGGCTTTTTCCAACTCATCGGCCTTGAGGGGCTTGCCGTGCCAGCCGTTGAGGTCTTCGAGGAAGGAGACCCCCTTGCCCTTGACCGTCTTGGCGACGATCGCCGTCGGCAAGCCCTTCGACCCGGCCGCTTTCAGGGCCGCGAGCACCGCTTCGACCTTGTGGCCGTCGATGACGACGGCGTCCCAGCCGAAGGCCTTGAATTTGCGGGCCAGGGCCGCCGCGTCGCGCTGGTGCATGGTCGGGCCGGACTGCCCGAGGCGGTTGCAGTCGACGATCGCGCAAAGGTTCTTGAGCTTGAGGTCCGTCCCGGCGTTGGCCGCTTCCCAGACCGACCCCTCGGCGCATTCGCCGTCGCCGCAGACGACGAAGACGCGGGCAGGCGACTTGCCCAAACTCAACGCCGCGGCCATCCCGACGCCGACCGACAATCCCTGGCCCAGGGAACCCGTGGACACCTTGATCCAGGGCATCCGCGGGGTCGGATGGCCTTCCAGGTTGCTTATGATCTTCCGCAAATCGAGGAGCGAATCTATCGGGATGATGCCCGCCTCGGCGTAAGCCGCCCACAGGATCGGAGCCGCATGGCCCTTGGACAACACCAGTTCGTCGTTTCCCCAATCGTTCGGATCGGCCGGGTTGAAGCGCATTTCCCCGAAAAACAAGGCGGCCGCGATCTCGGCCATCGACATGCAGGTGGTCGGGTGGCCGGAGGCCGAGGCCGTGGTCATTTTCATGGAATGGGCGCGAAGGCGCTTGGCGATCCGGTTCAGGGCTTCGATGCGGTTCATGGGACTCTCTCCTCGGGATTTCTCGAAATTCTCGTACCGGTGAAGGGATTATACCAAATCGCGCACTTGATAGGGACTGCCTGAAATAACGAGGAGATGCCGATGGCTTAAAGCCCGGAAACGTCGATCGCCATGGCTTTCACTCCCTAGTCCGGTTCTTCACGGCTTTTCTCAACGGTCCGGCTCGGCTCCGATGAACTCGCGTTCCGGCTTCCTATTTAAACGGAGATGCCGGAACGCTTCGGACATCATCGTTCGACCGGATTCTTCCGATCCGGCTTCCCTCGCCGAACCGTCAGAAAAGCCTAAACCGGACATGTCCGTTCAAGCCATGCCAACATCTTGCGAATTGGTCGGCGGTTCTCTTCTGTGGCGTATTGGCCGGATATGCTTTCGTTTTCAGAAAAGAAGCAGTCCGCCCGGCAAACAATCGCGCGTTTGGTAATTGGGGGCTACAGGAAGAAGAATTAGCGGAGGCCGCGGGGTACGGTTTTGGAAAAGTAGATCCGCCGGCACTGGACGAAGGGAAAATATTCTCCGGATTCGAAAATGAAGGCCTTTTCCTCGGCGGAAAAGGACGCGATCCGGCCGGAATGGATGTCGCCGTTTTTCAGGAAGACGTAATGGTCGTTGGTTTCGAGGATGTTCCGCTCCTCGGGGAAATTCCATTCCCCGGTTTCGAAATTGATCATCCAGACGTCGCGGAGGCCGATGACCGCCCCGGTTTCGAGCGTGAAATCGAGCTGGGGGGAAACGAGGCCGGTGATTTTTCCTTTGACGACTTCCCCGCTCTTGAGGAAAACCGCCTGGGTCCCCTGGGGCAGGCGCTGAAGAGCGGACGCCCCGACGGCCAGAAAGAGCAAGGCGGCCGCGAAACGAAAACCTTTATCCATCCCGTTCACCCGGAGATTATCTTAGCCGAACCGTTCCCGGGATGCAAATATCCTTCGGCGTCTAAGCCTGAGGCGCGGCCCCGGCTTTCCTCCGGGCGAAGCGGCGGCGGAGGCGATGGATAAGAAACCAGAGCAGCAGAGGAACAACGACGACCAGGCCCAGGACGACATAGGTCGGCCCATGCGCCCCGGCCAGCAGCTTGACGGGATTCCAGGACGGCTCGTCGACAAGACGGCCGGCCGAAGACGCATAGGAGGCGGGGATGTCGGGAATTCCGTCGCCGTCGGTGTCGGGGAAGGAACGCAAAAGTCCGACCAGAGATGTCCATTCCTTTATTTCCTGGACGCCGGGCGCGGCGGGATCCCCGTCGATGATCAGGTTCTCGATATCCGTCCGCACCTTCCCTTCCGCGTCCTTCGGCTCGAGTTTCAGGATGCCGTGGGAGGCCCTCGAGATGTACCCGATCATCCGGGCCATGAGGAGATTCGCCACGACCGGGTAGAGCCGGTCGGGCTCCATCGGCCGCATCGTCCCGTCCGCCTCCTCGAATTCGATGCGGGTAACCCGGTCGAACGGAACCCGCCGCGGATTATAGCGGACGGAGGCCCCCGCAATCTGGAGATGAGCGTCCTCGTTTCCGGGCGCAATCGTCGTTTCGACCTCCATCAGCCGTCGGATTTCGCGGCCGGAGAGCCGAACGCAGACGAGGGGGTACCCCGGCTTCCCGTCCGGCCCGATGCCGAGCGAGAGAACCTGGAAAACGTCGTTCCCCGTGATCCAGCCGGGCAGCAGCGAATCGCGAATATTCCCCCAGGGATGAAGGAGGAGGATCGGCCCTTCCTCTCGCTTCAGATCCGTATCCTCAATCGACCGCCGGTAGGCGTCAACCACGAGATCCCCCAACCCGATTTCCCAGCTGGACTTGGGAGGGCCGGGCGGCCGGACGGCCAGGGCGAAATCCGTTTCGGCGACGACTTCCCGGGGATTGATACCGCCCGCTTTCTCGACCTCAAGATCCACGAGGCCGCTCAGTTCGGTGATTTCCGCGGCCATTCCGGGATCCGCGGGAACGTCCTGGGTCACCGGCCGTAAGTCGTAAGAAACGACCTGGAAGCGTCCGTCGGCGCCCCGGACGAGCCGGAGGTCGCCGAGATCATCGCCGCGGCTGCCCACCCCGACGATGATCGTCGAGCCGACGATGATCGGAGAAACGAGCCGCCGGTGCATGTGGCCGCTGACGATGACGTCGATGCCGGGAACCTCCCGGGCCAGTTTTTCATCCTCGGAATACTTGATGTCGGGCGTCGTTCCCGAATGAGACAGGGCGACGACGAGGTCGACTTTCTCCCGGTCACGGAGAAGCGAGGTCAGTTCGCGCGCCCGGGCGACCGGATTTGAAAAAACGACCGGGGCGGCGTCGGGGGCGTCCTCGGCCGCCGTCTTTCCCATGAGCCCGAACAGCCCGATTTTCAACCCGTTTTTATGAAGAATGAGGTATTCCCTGACCGGGTAATCCCCGAAAACGGCCTCGAGCAGATTATCCCGGTCGTCACCGGGGTCGAAGACGACGTTGGAGGCGACAAACGGAAGAGCGAATTGATTCACCTTCGCCGTCGTCAAAGCCCGGGCCAGGGCCGCGGGACCGTAGTCGAACTCGTGGTTGCCGAAGGTCGCCGCCTCGTAGCCGGCCATGTGCAACAGCCAGATTTCGGCCGCCGCGGATTGAAAAAGCACCTGAAACAGGGTTCCGGCGATCATGTCCCCGCCGTCAACCGCGAGCACCCGGTCCCCGTGGATTTCCCGTTCCGCCTTGATCATGGAGGCGATGCGGGCAAATCCGCCCCGGATTTCGACCTGCCCGTTTTCGGCCAGGACGCGATGCGGCAGGACCGCGGAATGGAGGTCCTGGGTAAAAAGGAGAATCAGGTCGGGAGCGGATTGGGCGGCCGCGGGAACGGCCGGCATGAATGCCAGGCAAAGGACCGCCGCGAGCAACGTGCAAACGCCGGAGCGAGGCCTCAAAATTTTCAGGCGCCGGATGGTAGGCATGATGTCTCCCCGTTCTCTTCTTCCATGAAATGAATATTCTTCAGGTCCGCCAGGACTTGGGAAAAAACAGCTTCTCATAAAGCGACATCGCGTACCGGTCGGTCATCCCGGCGACCATGTCGCCGACGCGGATCTCGACCGGATCTCCGGCCGGATAGTCCCTGACGTACCCTTCGGGATGCTCGACGAAATACCGGAAAAGATCGCGGATGATTTTCTCCGTCTTGCGGAGCTCCTCTTTCGCCTCGGGGTGGTGGTAGACCCGTTCGTAGAGGAAATCGCGAAGCTCGACCACGGCTTTCATCGTTTCGTCGCTCATGGCGATCCGGCTCAAACCGCCCTTCAGGCTGGATGTGACCACGTCCACGACCATTTTATCGATGCGCGAGGCGTGATATTTGCCCAGGTAGGAGACAAGCGGCCGGGGAATATCCGCTTCCTTGAGGAATCCGGCCCGCATGGCATCGTCGAGGTCGTGGTTGACATAGGCGATGACGTCGGAAACGCGGATGACCTGGCCTTCGAGCGTCATCGGAAGGTTTTCCTTGCGATGGTCAAGAATTTTTCCCCGGCCCTTGGAGTGGCGAAGAATGCCGTCGCGGACCTCGACGGTCAGGTTGAGGCCCTTGCCGTCGTACTCGAGTTTTTCCACCACTCGCAAACTCTGGCCGTAGTGGGTGAATCCGCCGGGCACAAGCCGGGCGAGCGTCTCCTCCCCCGCATGGCCGAACGGGGTATGGCCGATGTCGTGGCCGAGGGCGATCGCCTCGGTTAAGTCCTCATTCAGCCGCAGCGCCCGGGAAATCGTCCGGGCGATCGCCGAAACCTCGAGCGTATGCGTCAGCCTCGTCCGGTAGTGGTCGCCGAACGGGGCCAGGAACACCTGGGTTTTGTGTTTGAGCCGGCGGAACGACTTTGAGTGCAGGATCCGGTCACGGTCGCGTTGAAAGGCCGTACGGAACGGATGCGCCGCTTCGGGGCGTTCCCTTCCCTTGGAATCCCGCGATAAGCAGGCCTTCGGGGACAGGATTTGGGCCTCGATGGCCTCCAGCTCTTCCCTGATGTTCATACGGGGATTATATCAAATTTGATACAATACGGGCATGAGCTCCATCACCGAAAACGTGAAGTCGATCCTGGCCGAGCTTCCGCCCGGGGTCACGCTCGTCGCCGCGGCCAAAACGAAATCCCCGGCCGAGGTCCTCGAGGCGATCGAAGCGGGGGTCACGCTCATCGGGGAGAATTATGTCCAGGAGGCGCAGGCGGCGTTTGCCGTCGTCGGCCGCCGGGCCCGGTGGCATTGCCTCGGCCATCTCCAGTCGAACAAGGTCAAGAAGGCCGTCGAAATCTTCGACGTGATCGAAACGGTCGACGCCCTCGACCTGGCCCGGGAAATCGGCAAGCGGTCGGCGGCCATCGGAAAGACGATGCCGGTCCTGATCGAGATCAACAGCGGCGAGGAAGGTCAGAAAGCCGGGGTCCTCCCCGCCGAAGCGGAAGCTCTGATCCGTTCGATCGCGGACATCCCGAACGTCGCGATTCAGGGATTGATGACCATGGGTCCCTACGAGGGCGACCCGGAGGATTCACGCCCGTATTTCAGAAGAACACGGGAAATATTCGAAACGGCAAAAAAACTCGGACTGCCGAACGTGGAAATGCGCTACCTCTCGATGGGGATGACGAATTCCTACCGTGTCGCGATCGAGGAAGGGGCCAATCTCGTCCGCCTCGGGACAAAAATCTTCGGCTCCCGCTAAGAATGGCAGGAATAAAACGGGCGGGGACAGGCCTTTAGCCCTGTCCCCGGAGAAAAGGCTTCAATCGTCCCAGGCAATTGCCGTCCGCGGGGAGAATGTCTCTTTAAATAAGGATCTTCTCCTTCCAGCCGAGCTTGATGAGCTCGATGTCGGCCGGGTCGCTTTTGCCGAGCTTGTGTCTCGTATCGGCCAGCTGGATATGATGGGCGGATGTCTCCAGCGGTTTGTCCTCGCCGAACACCTCGAGGCGCTTGGCCCGGATGATGGAATACCCGGTCGCGTCCACGCCCACGACGTCCTGGCCGACGATCAGCCCGCCGTACGTCCAGAGATATTGCTCGCTGAACCCGCGCGGCCCGATGTTGTGGTATTGAGGGGTCAGCATCGAGAGGATGTTGAGTTTCGTCCGGCCCTTGACCGCGGGGAGGTTCCAGATCGCGGCCAGGTCGGCGCAGGCGTCCCCGTGGTAATCGGACGGTTTGGGGACGAACATGATGTAATTCTTGAGGCAGCTGCCCATCCCCGCCCAGTAATGGGCGCGGCCAGGCCGGACGTTGACCAGGACCGTGGCCGCCCGGAAGGTCGGATCGTCGAGGACGCCCCGGTCTTTGACGGCGAGCCGGTCGGCGGACACGCCCGCGTCCAAAATGCGCGTGTGGATCGCCGCCTCCAGCTCCGGTCCCGTGGGCAGGTAATTCCAGACGTTGGTCTTGACCCCGACGGTGTCCTCGGGCCCGACGACGTGTTTCCAGGCCGCGACCGGGTCCTTTTCGCCGAAAAGCACCATCATCGCCTCGTCGAGCATTTTTTGAATGACACCGGCGTTGATCTTGCGGCCTTCGCCGACGGCCGCGGCGTCGCGGACCAGCACGACCCGCGACTTGCGGGACATCTGGGTGATCCGGGCCGTCCCGGCGGCCGCGGGCGCGGCCGGGACTGGTTTCGGGCAGGAGAGGCAACTGCATCCCACGGCCGAGGCGATGGGCGCGACGGCGGCGGTTTTCAGAAAATCACGACGGGTCCATTTTTTCACGGCCATGTTCCTTGCCTCCTTGTTCACGTCGGTCCATATATTCGAACTCCGGCCGGTATAGGCGCCGATGGCGCGTCACCGGGGAAGTTGCCTCACGGCCCGGGCGAGGGCCGCCCGCGCTTCGGCCGCCGTCGGTTCGCCGAAGACCGCGATTAAAAAGCGTCCGGCCCGTCCAGCCGCGGCGAAGCGGCCGTCCCTCATCCGGGCCAGGCCTTCGCCCCGTTCGGCCGCGGACTCCGCGACGGGAGGGCCGGGCCGGTACATTCCAAGAAATTCGGCGAGAGAAGATTCCGCGGCGGCCTCATTTTGATAACGGACGAGAAGGCAGGAACGTTTCTCCGCCTTCGTCCCGACCGTCGCCAGCACGCCGTCGGCTCCGGGCCCGAGATTGAGGACGTTTTCAGGAGCGATGTAAAAATGATAGTTCAAAATTTGCGGGTCATGGACGTAACGGACCTGGCCGGCCCCGAATTCCTCCGGAACGAGAGCGACAAGGTCCGGTTTCGGGCCGTCGGGTCCGGTCATGGCCGCCACCGCCCTCCCCATCTCGGCCAGGACGGCGGCGGTTTCGGTGTTTTCCGATTCGGCGAAGATGGAGACGAAATAACGGCCGCGCCAGAACTGGAGGAGCCCGCCTTTATAGAGACTCCCCTGACCGATCTTCCAATCCTCGCCCTCGAGGTCGTGGGCGAACACGCCGAAAGCGTCGGCCGACGAGCCCATGTCGAACAGGTCGATGATGACGTCGGCCCGGCCGGCCTTGTTGAAGCGGCGGCTGACCAGGAGCCTCATGTTGAAGGCCCGGTAGACTTCGCCGGAGCCGTCGATATACTCGAAAATGGTCTCGCGGTCGAAGACTTGGTCGGCCCCGTCGGCCTTCCAGCCGAGAGATTCCTGCGGAAGGAGCGTCCGAAGACGGGCGGCTTCGGGGGATTGATCGTTCGTCACCGGCAGTCCTCCTCCCCCGACCGTGAAGGCGATCAACGCGGCCGCGATGAAATTCATCAGATTCATTCTAACACTATTTATCGGCCGCAATAAAACCCGGACTTTTTCCTGCTCCGCCCTCTCCAAGCCGCGAAGCGAAAAGCCACTTACCACTTGTGAAAAATGAAAAAGACGGAGAAATATTCAAGGAGTTTATTGACTTTCCAGGAGGCGAGGGGGGATAATCAATACCGCGTATATGGGGAAAAGGAGATTTCGATGAAGACGAAAACGTCCGTCCTGGCCCTGGCGGTCGCCCTCCTCGTCGGAGGGCTCGCCGCCTGCGTGACCAGCCGGTATTCCTCGGACAACATGAATTATTTCCGCGGGCAGAACGTCCCCCCCGAATTCTTCCGGGTCGTCAACCACACGACGACCGAGATCAAATTCGAGATCCGGGTCAATTTCACCCAGGATCGGCTCTATCATCTTGTCCTTGACGGCAACACGCCCCTAGCCGAAGATTGGGTTTTAATGGTCACCGGTCAGAATCAATCCTACACCGCGGTCCTCAAGGCCAAGCCCGGGGTCGAATTCGTTTCGGGAAAGCCGTATCGCCTCTGCATCGGGGACAAGAATCCCGAGCAGGTCAACGTCTATTCCAACAACTACATGTGCCTGGCCGACTACGAGTTCACGCTGGAATAATCTCGGGGAGCGGCCCCGGCCAATCGATTTCAGCAGGCGGCCGTTGAAAATCGGCCTTTCTGAACAATCCCGTCAAGCGACGGCAGCGCTCGTCTATTCCCGCGGCAATTTCGAAGCCAGCGCCTGACCTTTTCGTGCGGATTCCTGGGACCGCGAACTCTCCCCGAGCCGATTGTACAGGTCGGCTAGAAGAAAATAGCCCAAGGGCAGGTCCTGGGACTCCGGCTTGAGGTCGATCCCTTTTTGAACCAGCCGGACCGCCTCCTCGTAGTTTTCCCGCCGATTCAGATAGATCCGGGCCAGGTAGAAATAAACCAGCGGAAAATCGGGGTTGATCTCGAGGCAACTGCGCAGGGCCTCGAACTCCCGGGCCTCATCCCCCGTCCGGCGGTAGAGGCGGGACAGGTTGTAGAGGGCTTTGAAATGCTTCGGGGACTGGACGAGCTCTTCCTGGTAGGCGGAAACGGCCGCAGCGATCTCACCCCGGTTCTCAAGGAGCTGGGCCTGGTTGTAATTCAAGCTGGTCAAACTCGGGTTGAGCCGGCGGGCCGCGTCGAGGTGCTCCTGGGCCCGGCCGAGGTCGTCTCTGACGATAAAGATCGCGGCCAGGGTATTGTGGGAGGACGCCGAGGCGGAGTTGAGGGAAAGGGACTTCTCCAGGTAAGGGACGGCAACATCGTAGTTTTTCCGGACGAAATTCATGTTCCCGAGCAGAAAGTAGAGCTGGGCGTCTTCGAACCCCGTCTTGATATAATCCAGGACGAAACGCTCCGCTTCGGGGAAACGGCCCATGGCCACGTAGGAATTGGCGATGTTGATGACGGTGAAGGAGTCGTCCGGCTTTTTCTCCAGGGCCTGCCGGAAGGCCCGGATGGCCTCCTCATACTTTCCGATCTTGAAGTAGATGTTCCCGAGCGAGAAATACGCGTCGGTGATTTCCGGGTCCTCGGCGATAATCCGCCCGATGATCCCGATCGCTTCCTGAGCGTCCCCCCCGAGGCCCAACTCGCGGGCCCGGGTCAGTTCGTTGAAAATTCCGATCTTGTTGCGCGGGCTGGCCAGGCGTTTTCCCTTGAGCTTGGCCGAGTCGGAGAATGAACCGATGTAGCCGAGCGAGGCGAGCTTGGCCCGGGTCTCCTCGTCGATCTTGCTGACATCGAGTTCGAAACCGTTCCGGGCGGCCGCGGTCATGAAGTCCGAGGCCCGCTCATTGAGGGCCAGGAAGACGGGCCTCTGCTTCTCGATGATATTCGTCGTTTCGCCCGGATCCAGGGACAGGTCATAGAGCTCGGGTTCGGGGGAAAGAATCATCTTGTATTTGCCGTCCCGGAAGCTCTGAAGCTCGGACCAGCCATAGTGAAAGCGCGGATAGAATGTTTCGGAATAGACGAGTCCCTCTGGGGAGCGGCCCGGTTTGAAGAAGAAAGGGACGAGGCTTTGGCCCTGGACCTGGGGCGGAGGGGCGAGGCCGGTCATTTCGCAGACGGTCGGAAACACGTCGGCCAGGGAAACGGCGGCCGGCGAGACGACGCCCTGGAGCCGCCCGAAAGGCGTCACGAAAATGAGAGGGACGTGGACGGCGGCTTCATAGACGAAAAAGCCGTGACACGTTTCCTCGTGCTCGCCCAGGCTCTCACCGTGGTCGGAGGCGAAAACGAGGAAGGTCCGATCCCTGAGGCCCTTGTCTTCGAGAAACGACCAGAGGCGGCCGAGCTGGGAATCGGTGTAGGCGATCTCGCCCAGGTAGGGGTGGTTGGGGTACTTTTCCTTGTAGGGAGAGGGCGGATCATAAGGCGTGTGGGGGTCGTAGAGGTGAATCCAGGCGAAAAACGGGGCGTCTTTCCCGGCCTCGAGCCAGCTCAGGGCTTCGTCCATGACCTCTCCGCCCGGCCGCTGGACGCTGGCCAGGGAGATCTTCTCGAACCGGCTCAGGTCAAACTGGTCGAAGTAGTAATCGAAGCCCTGGTTCAAACCCCATTTCGAGTCGAGGAC
>CAYSGA010000045.1:0-10639 GCA_964430165.1 uncultured Eubacteriales bacterium | reverse complement strand
TTTCCCCGCTTTCTGGAGGACCCGCGAGAGTTCTTCCTCCGAAGCGCCGTCGCCGTAGGCCTCGGCGGTATCGAACCAGTTGATTCCGCCGTCCAGGGAGGCGGCGACGATGCCTTCGATTTCCGCTTCCGGGAGCTTCGGCCAGTACTTGTTCCATCCTCGGCGCTGGCTGAATTGCCAGCAGCCCAGCCCGACCGGAGAGACTCGCAGGTCCGAGAGTCCGAGTCTGCGGAGCGGCAAATGCATTCTTGTTCTCCTGATTCTCACAATTCCGGAAACCGTCGTCCCGAGGTTCGACTGCGCTTCCCCGACCGCGGGTTCAGCTTTTTGCGGCTTCGACGTAAAACCTGTTTTCGGGCCGGTTGTCCAAGGGAAGGAAGGCGGGATGCCGAATCTCCCGAAATCCCTTTTCCCGGACGTCGTCGAAATGACGCTCCCGCGGGAGAGAAACGAAAGCGGAAGGATCCTTTGCCTTGAGGGTCATCCCGTTCGCTCCGGTCGCAGCCTATTGGAAATAAGCCAGCGGGCTTTCCGTTCCCCCTTTTCCGAGCGTGCTGACGGCGAAGTACCGGCCGACCTGGAGGTCGGTGAAGGCGAACGAGGCCGAATACATGGATGGGGAAACCGTCAGGAGCCGCGTATAATTGCCGTCGTTTTCCTTCATGTAAATGGTGTAACCATCGACGTGCTCGGGAACATTGGCCGGATTGGCCGCCCAGAAGAGGTTGAACGTGATTTCCGGGTTCTGCCAGAATTGGGTCATGGCGATCGAAGCCGAAAGGTTGACCGGCGCGAGCGGGTTGGTTCTCTTGACGACGACCGACTTGATCTCCTCGTCCGTGCGGCCGATGCTGTCGACGACGGTCAGGCGGACGTTGTACGTTCCCGAAGTTTGGTATACATGGGTGACGTTCCGGCCGGAGGCGGTTCCTCCGTCTCCGAACACCCAGTCGTAATTGACTTCGTCGCCGTTCGGACCGTAGGCGGCGACGGCCTGGAAAGCCACCGTGAGGGGAGGATACCCGGTGGCGGGGGAGAAATTGAAGGCGGCGGCGGGCGCCGGAATCGCCGAGATCGGATTGACGGAATACGCCCAGATATTGGCACCCGACCCGTCCAGGTAGGAAGATTGGGTCGCCGCGACGTTTCCGTACGGGTCGGCGGCCAGGCCGGCGAGTTTCGGGTAAACCCCGGAGATCGCCTGGACGGTTTGAAACGTCCCGCCGGCGTTGTTCGTATAGCGGATGCCGTTGCCGGCGTCGCCATTTCCCGTCTGGCAGGCTACATGAATGACGCCGTTTCGGTCGACGACCACGCGGGGGAAATGCATCAAGCCCAGGGGGATCGCCAGCTCAGCCGTCGAGCCGATCGTCATAACGCGGATTTCATACCTTCCGGCCGGCTTGTCCGGATCAGGATCGTTCTCCCAGGCCATCACCGGCGCATTGTCCGGCCCGACCGTCACCCAGGGGTGGTGCGAACTCCCGGATTGACCCGATACGGCTTCCAACGCAGACCAGGAAGCAGTCGCCGTCCGGTGGGAATAATAATTTTCAAAAACGTTTGGGTCGGATTCCGACCTCTCGACCCAGACGGCGTGGGCGGTCCCGTCCGATCCGAGAGCGAGGGAACCCTGTTTCCCGAAACCCGACGACAATTTCTCGACGCTTTCCCAAACGCCGTTGATTTTCGAGCAGGCGTAGACCGCTCCGCCGGTCTCGTCGCTGAACAAGATATGAATATTTCCGAACTTGTCCATGGCTGCGCACGGTTCGTCCCCTCCCGTGCCCGTGGAAACGGTCTGAATGTCGCCCCAACCATTATGAGGGTCGCAAATCCGCAGATAAATCGATTTCGTCGCGACGATACCCCAGCTCACAAGGATATGCCCCTTGGAAGAAACGGAGATATGGGGGCGGTTGGCCAGAACGGAGGTCGTGCCAGTCACGTTGACCGGGCCCGCAACGGTCGTTCCGTCATAGGACACGACCCAAACCGGGCCCCCGCTGCCGCTGTTGGTGTCCCCCGGGACCCAGACAACCCAAAGAACGCCGTCGGGGCCGAAGGCGCACTGGGTCCACCGCACGCGATCCGGCGATTGGGCGAGCAACTTCGCATGGCCCAGGGTCAGGCCGAACGAGATCGACGAAAGAAGAAAGACGGCACAGGCGCTTAAAAAGAAAACTCGCTTCATGAAAGGCCTCTCCCTTAATCCATCGCATTTATAGTGCCAAGGAACCCGGGTCTTGTCAATCGGCGGAGAAAAACAGCCCTTTACCCCGGGCATCGCGGGCCGGGGCTCCCGGCTTCCGGAAGATTATTTGCGGGAAAGAAAAGCCTTCACCCGATTTCGATCCTCGTCGGACAACCAGGTGAAAGAGATGCCCATGCCCTGAAGGGGACGTTGCCAGGCGACGCGGCCCTCCCCCACAACGGCGATATCGGGGCCTTCGCCGGGCAGGCTGAACCGGAAGGTTATGAGCGAACCCTCCGACACCGGGTTGATCGTGTCGATATAGAATCCGCCCTCGGACAAGTCGCTGATCCGGCCTTCGAAATGAAGCCCGTCATGATCATAGCTCACCTCCGTCAGGCTCATCTCGCGCGGTTTGACTCTTTTTTCTCCGGTCATGAGATTCCACCCTTCAAGGGAAATGGAAAAATCACGGGCATCAGTATACACCAGTTCGCCGGCGTTGTCTCATGTTCGACCTAAAACCGGGCCGCCCGGACCGGAGGCCGTCGGGGCGGGGCCGCGTCAGCGGTACAGGGCGGCCAGGTCGCGGCAGAGTTTGCGTCCCAGCACGGCGGCTCCGACCCGGGACAAGTGGGAGTTGGTTTTTCCCCAACCGCCGTCCAGGAAGAGTTCCGGGTTTTTCAAATCGAAATCGCGCGGGGTGTTGTAAAGCAACGGAATGACGTTGTCGTAGCGCCGGCTTAAATCGTACAGATGGTGATGGAAGCGCAACATCTGCCAGTTGGTCCTCAACGAACCGATGTAATCCGGCAGCGAGACCAGGGCCACGTTCACGCCGTCGGCCTTCAACTCGTCCAGCAGGCGCAGAAAATATTCTCCCTCTTTCCCGGGCGGTTTGAGGAAGCGTTGTTTGAAAAACCGGGGCGGCCGTTCGGTCTTCAGCTTCGGGTTGTCCGGCTGCGCCGGCGCGCCCGGGTGGTCGTTGATTTTTTCGAACAAGTCGTCGTCGCCCGGCGGGCCGGCAGCCGTCGCCCCACTCAGGTCGGTCATCAAGTTGTTGAGGAATTCGTCGTTCCGATTCTTGTTTTGAAAAAGCAGAAGGGGGGCGGCCAGGAGGCCGATGCGGGGCGCATCCTCCTGAAGGTTGAAGCGCGACATCCAGCGGGCGTTGGACTCGCCGTTGTAGATGAAATAGTCCACACCGTACACCACTACCTTAGGCACCCCGGCGTGTTTTTTGTAAAGGCGATAAAAATAATAGTTGTATTTCGGCCCTCTTCCCCAATACGCCTCCTTGAAGAACTTCTGCCCGAGACAATTCTCCAGTTGCGCGGGAATGATGCCTTCGAAGGTGCGCGAGGTGCCGAAAATCAGAGAGCTGTAGGTTCGGCCCAACAGGTACCGGCTCAGGCGCTGTTCGAAATCACTCTCTCCATAGGCGTGCCGCTCGATGCCGCGCACGGCCAGGGAAAGGCCGCGATCGAAGAGGAACAAGGCCGCCAGGAAGCAGGCCAGGAGCGCCGCAAAACGGCGCGCTTCAGAACTGGATGTAGATGAATTCATTTCCGGCATCCATGGAAAAGAGGATGATCAGGCAGACAAAAAGAGCCAGCAGCGCGCCGCGCAGCGGCAGGGGCAGGCGTTCCCATCGACCCGGGCGTCCACGGTTTGAGGCGGGACGCTCGGCCGCGATCACCAGCAACACCAGAAGCAAATCGACCAGAAGGAAGTTCCAGCCGGTCCAGTTGGGTTTCAACTCCACGAAGCGCAGATAGGTGAAGGCCTTGGCCAGGGTCGGCGCGCGGAAGAAAATCCAAGCCAGCGAAACCAGGTTGAAGGTCAGGGCCACGCGAATGGCGCGGTGCAAAACGGGCCGGGACGACAGGCCGGTCTTGCGGGCCCAGCGCCGGCGGCGCTTGCGCCCGAGTTGGCCGATGATCATAAAAAAGCCGTGCAAGGCCCCCCAAAAGACGAAGGCCCAGGTCGGGCCGTGCCAGAGGCCGCACAAGGTCATGGTCAGCAGCACGGCCGCCGTATAGGCCCAGGACTCCACCTTGATCCCCAGGAAGCGGTCCTGTTTGAGCCGCCGCATTACGGCATAGGAAACGGGAAGGAACAAGTAGTCGCGCAGCCAGGTGGAGAGAGAGATGTGCCACCGGCTCCAGAACTCGGCCACGCTGGCGCTGAAATAGGGTCGATTGAAGTTGGGCGCCGACTCATAACCGAGCATGCGCGCCAAGCCGATCGCAATATCGGTGTAGCCGGAAAAATCGCAGTAAATCTGGAAGGCGTACAACCAGGCGGCGAAGATGAGGTTCAACCCCTGGCTCTGGGGGTCGGCGAAAACCGGGTCGATGAAAACGGCCAGCCGGTCGGCAATGACCAGCTTCTTGAAGAAGCCCCAGGCCAGCTGGCAGGCACCGCTGAAGATCCGCTCGGAGAGAAACGCCTCGGGATTTTTCAGCAGCGGCAGGAAGCGCCCGGCGCGCTCGATCGGCCCGGCCGACACCTGGGGGAAAAAGGAGGCAAACAGGGCGAAGCGCCCGGCGTGACTTTCCGCCGGGATCCGCCCGAAGTAGACATCAATCAAATAACCGAGCAGGCGAAAGGTGTAGAACGAGATGCCGATCGGCACCAGCGTCTTGAGCGGACGCCAGCTCCAGCCGGAGCCGAAGAGGGAAGCGGCCCCCGCCACGGTCCCCATGAGAAAATTGACATACTTGACGGCGATCAGAGCGCCCAGGGTCAACGCCGCGGCGGCCAGGAGCCATTTTTTACGCGCCTTTTTCGCTTCAATCGGCAGGGCGGCCATGCGCCGCCCCGCTACGTAGACGACGAGCGTGGGCAATGCGAGAATCAGGAGATGCCAGGGGTGGCCGTAAGCGACGAAAAAGAAGCTGGCGGCCAGGAGCGGGAGCCAGCGCAGGGGTCTAGGCGTGAGCCAGGTTACGCAAAAAACCAGGCAGAAGTAACAAAAAAAAAGACCCGATTGGATCAACATAAGAGCGGACAATTTTACTGGAGCCCGGGCCCGCTGTCAACGCGCTCGCCTCGGTCGGGCCCCCGGAGAGGGCTCGTAAACTCCCGACGGCGCCCCCAATCCGCCGCGACTCCGACGGCCGCCCGACGTTATATTACTTTTAACGATCCAGATCTGGAAAGCAGCAGCTCCGTTGCGGCCTTCTCCCCCAGGCGGAAACGGAAAATCTTTTGCGGTCGGTTCCGATTCCGATATAGGCGGAGGATGATCCGCATGTTATAATTCACCGATTGGAAAGGAGTGAACGGATATGCGTCCCTTGTTTTTTATCTTGGCGCTTCTCTTCGTTTTCTGGGGGATTATCTCTTCGATGGCGATCGTTTCTTTTATTTCCAAACACGGCGTGAAAATCAACTTCTTGCTGTTGAAGTTGTTGCTCCCGAAGTATGCGGATCAGTACCGCAAAATGACCCTCGAAGAGAACGGAAAAACGGGATTTTGGTACTATTCGTTCGTCGTTTCCATGATTTTGGCATTTGTTCTGGCCGTCATCGGAATATTCCTTAAAGATTAGTCCGCGTCGAGAAGTTTTTTAACGCCGTTATTTTCCGAGCACCTCTTCCAGCGGAATGCCGATCGCCTTGGCGACGCCCTCTCCGTACGCCCTGTCGGCTTTCAAACAGTTGCCGATGTGGCGGATCTTGACGATGTCGGGCGCCTTGGCGATATCGCAGGCGGTGTTGGCGAACAGGAGAGCCTGTTTTTCCGGGCCCATGAGGCGGAAGAGCATCCCCGGCTGGGTATAATAGTCGTCGTCGTCCTTGCGGAAATCCCAGTGATCCGCGGCCCCGGACAGGGCCAGGGGCGGCTCGGCGAACTCGGGCTGCTGCCGCCACTCGCCGAAGCTGTTGGGCTCGTAGTGCAAGGTGCTGCCGTAATTGCCGTCGACCCGGCAGGACCCATCGCGGTGGAAGCTGTGGTACGGGCAGCGCGGCGCGTTGACCGGGATCTGATGATGGTTGACTCCGAGCCGGTAGCGCTGGGCGTCGCCGTAGGAAAAGAGCCGTCCCTGGAGCATTTTGTCGGGCGAGAAACCGATGCCAGGGACGATGTTGGCCGGGTTGAAGGCCGACAGCTCCACCTCGGCGAAATAGTTTTCCGGATTGCGGTTCAGCTCCATAACGCCTACCTCGATCAGCGGGTAGTCCTTCTTGGACCAGACCTTGGTCAGGTCGAACGGGTGGAAGCGATATTTGGCCGCGTCCTTTTCCGGCATGATCTGGACGGAGAACGTCCACCGGGGGAAGTCGCCCTTGTCGATGCTCTCGAACAAGTCGCGCTGGTTGCTTTCCCTATCCTTGCCGATGATCGCCTGGGCCTCCTCATTGCTCAGGTTCTTGATTCCCTGCTGGGTCCTGAGATGGAACTTTACCCAATAACGCTCGTCCTTGGCGTTGAGGAAGCTGAAGGTGTGGCTGCCGAAGCCATGCATGTGGCGGAAGGAAGCGGGGATGCCCCGGTCGCTCATGACGACCGTGACCTGGTGGAGGGCCTCAGGGAGGGAAGACCAGAAATCCCAGTTGTTGAGGGCGCTCCGCAGGTTGGTGCGCGGGTCTCTTTTAACGGCGTGGTTGAGGTCGGGAAATTTCAGCGGGTCGCGGAGGAAGAATACCGGCGTGTTATTGCCGACGAGGTCCCAGTTTCCTTCCTCGGTGTAAAACTTCATCGCGAAGCCGCGGATGTCGCGTTCGGCGTCGGCCGCGCCGCGCTCGCCGGCCACGGTCGAGAAACGGGCGAACATGTCCGTCTTCTTCCCCACCGCGGAAAAAATCCTGGCCTTGGTGAAGCGGGTGATGTCGTGGGTGATGGTGAAGGTGCCGTAGGCGCCGGACCCCTTGGCATGCATCCGGCGTTCGGGGATCACTTCCCGGTCGAAGTGGGCGAGTTTCTCCAAATACCAGACGTCCTGAAGCAGCACGGGTCCGCGCGGCCCGGCTGTCATCGTGTTCTGATTGTCGACGACCGGGGCCCCGTTTCGAGTGGTTAGTTTTTGGTCCTTTTTCATGTCTCCTCCTTTTTCATCTTTTCGCGATCATTGAAGCTTTTATCAGTCCGGATACGCCGCCCCCAAAAAAACGGCCGGAGGTAAAACCTCGCGGAGATTCTACCTCCCGAACAGAGGAAAAGGAAGAACCGGCCGTTCAGGGCAGTTTTTTGAAGCAGAGGAACCAGTCCAGGCACTCGTAGTCGGAACCGGCCCCTTCGACCCGTTCCTTCGCCTGGCCGCACGAGCCGGGCGGAGGGATAATGACCTTGTCGCCGGGCCGCCAATCGGCCGGGGTGGCGACTTTGTGCTTGTCCGAAGTCTGCATGGCAATGAGCAGCCGCTTGATCTCGTCGAAGTTGCGGCCGTTGGACAGCTCCCGAGGCGATTTCCCGCGGCCGGCCGAAGATCAGGTAGTCGACGAAGTAAATCGCCGCCGACGTCCCAATCATCGTCAGGGCCAGGCCGAAGCGCCGGTTCCAGGGTTTCTTCATGTCAGACGACCGGGATTCCGGCGAAGGCCGCTTCCCAATGGGACGGGTTCAGGCCGGGCGATTCAACTTTCAGGCGACCATAAACGGCTTCGATCCTCCGACGGACGTCGGAGCAGTTGCGATTCAACCCGGTCAGGGCTTTTTCCAGTTCCGGGACGGCCGTCCGGGGAAATATCGTGAAATCCCCCGAGATGGTCAGTCCGTCAAGCTCCTCCCGGCGCAACCGGGCGGTCAAGCGGATCAATCCTCCCGGTGCCTTGAACACGGATTCCACGACGTGGACGTCCTCGTGGATCTTGATTCCCGGTCGTTCCGTCGCTTTTCGGGGTTCCAGCCACTCCGGGGTGAGAAACCGTTCATCGATGAGGCGGGCGCGGTTCTCCTCCGCCTCCGACCAGGACCCGGGGACGATCTCGGCCCCCAGGGATTCGGCGCAGGCCGCAAGGTAGAGATCGATGACCCGGCCTCGTTCCGGAAGGCAACCCAGTTCTTCCCGCATCGTCGTCATGTATTGTTCCAGACTTTGAAAGATCTTGTCGCGCATTTTCTCCGAAGCGACCCGGAGGACCCGGGCCATGGCGGCCTTGTCGAAATCGAACATCAGGCTTCCGACAACGACCTCCGCCCGACCGATGTTGGCCGCGCCGGTCCCGCCGATTTTCCTCCCGGCGACATGGATGTCGTTGATCGGACGGAATTCGGCCGCGATCCCGAGGGCCTGATACGTCCGGACGAGGGGCTCGACATAGACCCGGAACCTTTCCGCGACGGAGGCCGGAAGCGACGAGGGTTGAAAGATCCATTGGATGAACAGCTGCCCGGCGTCTAGGTACACCGCTCCCCCGCCGACTTCGCGGCGGAAGACCGGCCAGCCCCGGTTTTGACAATACTCCCGGTCGACCTCACGTCTCAAGTCCTGATGGAAGCCGACGCAGACATACGGCGAGGCCGGGCTGACGAGAATGATCGTGTCCGGGGAATCCCCGGCCAGGACTTCGGCGGCCGCGTGGTAACACGTCTGGGAACGAAGAGGAGAAACCGTTCCCAGGTCCAACAAACGGATTTTTTTCATCGATTTATTCCCCCGCCTTTTCAAATCAATCCCCAATCCGATAAGACGCGGACCGCCCTTTCCGTCACGGCCGGCAGGGCCGCTTCCACGACCGGACTCAGATCTGTTCCGATGGCGACATCCGCCGGTTGGACACCCACGAGGTGGAGACGCCGGGGCAGGCGGTTTCGGACCTGGGCCAGGTGGAGAACTTCCTGAAATGTCACCTGGTGCCAGGAAATCTTGACCTGCGAATAAAGAGGGATGTCCGGTCCGGCCAATTCGACAACCGTTCCGGGCGGCTTTTGCGCGTCGACGGCATCCAGGACGAGAAGAGTGTCTGTGCTTTCGACAAGGGGAAGAAGATCCATCCCCAAGACGCCCCCGTCTAAAATTTCGAGGCCCTCGACAGGACCGAGCCGACGGCGCAGGGATTCGAGACATTGAACCCCCACCCCCTCGTCCCGGTTCAGGATGTTCCCGAGGCCCAGAACGACCGCCCGGTTCGGCCCGGTCAACGGAGCCCTCCGGTTTGTTTCATCCGGACAACCGGAGGAAGGGGTGGCTTCAACTCCTGCATATTACGTTAAATCCCGTCCCGACTTCTCCCAAAGACCGGCCCCGGGCGTCGATCATATGAACGGCGCAGGCCATGCACGGGTCGAAAGAGTGGATCGTCCGGAGGATCTCCAGAGGCTGATCCGGCCGGGCCATCCGGGTTCCCACCAGCGCGGCCTCATACGCCCCCGGCTGATCCTTGTGATCGCGGGGAGAGGCGTTCCACGTCGTCGGAACGACCATCTGGTAATTCTTGATATTGCCGCCTTCGATCACGAGCCAATGCCCCAGGGCTCCCCGCGGCGCCTCGATGAACCCGAAGCCCCGGGCATGGCGGGGCCAGGTCGAGGGATTCCATTTCTCGCCGTTGAATGTCTCCGTCCGTCCGGCCTTGATTTCCGCCGTCAGCTCGTCGAAATACGCGGGCAGCAGGTCGGAAACGACCTTGGTCTCGATTCCCCGGGCCGCCGTCCGTCCCAGGGTGGAGAACAGGGCCGAGACAGGGGCTTTCAGCTTGTCCAAGACCGCGTTCACCAAGGCTACGGTCTGGGAATGGCCCGTGGCGAACATCGCCAGGACGCGGGCCAGCGGCCCGACTTCCATCGGCATTTCGCTCCAGCGTGGGGCCTTGAGCCAGGAGTATTTTCCCTCGACGTTCAGCTGTTCGAACGGCGGCTGAGGACCGGTGAAGTTAAATTGCGTTTCGCCGTTCCAGGGAGCCAGCCCGGCCTGGTCGCCCTGGGCGTAGCTGTACCAGGAGTGGGCGACGAATTCCTTCATCTTCTCGAAATCTCTGGGGTCGGGAACGATCACGTTCTTCACGTCGCGGTTGAGGATGAGGGCCCGGGGGACCACGTACTTGGAGGTATCGTTGATGTCCCCGCCCGGGAACTCGCCCCAGGTCAGGAAATTCCCCAGACCTTCGCCCACGGCGGCGCAATCCAGGTAATACGGGGCGATGGCCAGCAGGTCGGGGATGTAGACCTGGTCGACAAAATCGTTCATTTTCCGGATGGAGTCGGCGATTACGGAAAGCTTCCCGGCGTTCAGGGATTGGTCTCCATCCATGTCGATCGGCAGCGGGACGCCGCCGACGACGAAGTTGGGATGGGGGTTCTTGCCCCCGAAGATAGTGTGGATTTTGGTGACTTGAGATTGCCAGTCGAGGGCCTCGAGGTAATGGGCGACGGCCAGGAGGTTGACCTCCGGCGGCAGCTTGTAAGCCGGGTGCCCCCAGTAGGCGTTGGCAAACAGCGACAATTGGCCGCTGTCCTCGGCGCCCTATTTCGCCGATGTCCAGAAAAAGATCAAGACG
>CAYSGA010000044.1:0-10690 GCA_964430165.1 uncultured Eubacteriales bacterium | reverse complement strand
CGTCGTCTCCAACAACTTCCGCCTCCTCCGCGCCGCCCAAGGCCGCTGATCATGAAAAGCCCCCAGACCGAAAGCGCCGCTTTCGCTCCGACACTGACTGAATTGAAAGCGGAATACGTTACCTATCTCGTCGAGTCTGCCTTCCTGAAGGCCGGAAATGTCTCTTCGGCCGGGGAAGTCATGGAAAAGGCGCTCTTCTATCGTTTATCGGTGATATGGATGGGCGGACACGACAATTGCGTTTTCGCCCCCGGCTCACGAAATCTCTCCAGTCATTAGGCGCCAAGGAAGCGGGAGGGGGAGCTCAGGCTCCCCCCTCCCAGGGCTTGGGACCTTCGGCCCGAAAAACACCCCGACTCCGGAATTACAAGTATTCCGTTTTTCCGCTCTTCCGGAGGAGGTCCAGAATCTTTTTTACCTCCTGGTCCCGCTCCTTGCGGCAGACCAGGAGGACGTCCTCGGTTTGGACGATCACCAGGTTTTCCACTCCGATCAACGCCGTCATCTTCCCCGGATTGCAGACGATGTTACCCCGGGCCTCGACCGCGACGACATGTCCCCGGAGGGCGTTGTCCTGATCGTCCCGGGGCCAGATCTCGCCCAGGGCGGACCAGGCGCCCACGTCCGACCAGCCGAAATCGCCGGCGCAGACGAGCGTCCCCTCCGCCTTTTCCATCAAGGCGTAATCGATCGAAAGCGCCGGGATTTCCTCAAAGATCTTCGACAAAGCCTTTGTTGACTTCTTTTCGAGGGCGTCGAGGATTCTTCGCCAGAAAGGGAAAAACTCGGGCGAATAACGCTCCAGGGCCCGGGCAAAAACCGATGCTCGCCAGAGAAACATCCCCGAATTCCAGACATAATCTCCGGATTTCAGGAAGGCGTCGGCCGCCTCGCGCGTGGGCTTTTCCCGGAAAGCCCGGACCGCGTGAAACGGCTCTCCGGCCACCATTCGCCCGCCCTCCCTGGTGAATTGAATGTACCCGTATCCCGTGGCCGGAAAGGTTGGTTGAATCCCGAAGGTCACAAGGCTGTCGGTCCGGGCGGCAGCTCCGGCCGCGGCCCCGAGTTTTTTCAGGAAGAGCGGTTCGTCGGTAATCCGGTGGTCGGAGGCGAGGACCGCGACAACCGCCTCAGGATTCCGGCGATAAACGTGGGCCGTGGCCAAAATGAGAGACGCGGCCGTGTTTCTGGCGCGGGGCTCGATCAGGGCATTCGCCGCCGGCAGGGCCGGAAGGAGCCGGCGGATCGTGCGGGACTGGGCGGCATCGGCGATCGTGAAGACGCGCCGGCTCGGAATGAGCCGCCGGATCCGCCGGTACGTTTCCTCGATCATCGTTTTCCCGGTCGCGATCGGGAGAAACTGCTTGGGCCGGTTTTTCCGGCTGAGCGGCCAGAAACGGGTCCCGCTTCCCCCGGCCATAATGACGGCGTAAAGATCGAAAGCGGATTTCATGACGGTCGTTCGAGCTTGTGGATCGCCCGCTCGACGGACGCCTTGACTTCCCGCTGGATGGCCGCCAGATCCGCCTCGGTCTCCGCCTCGAACCGCAGAACCAGGACGGCCTGCGTATTCGAAGCCCGGACCAGGCCCCAACCCTTCGGCATGATCGCCCGCACGCCGTCGATGTCGATGACCGGATATTTGGCCGCGAGTTCGCGCCTGACCTCATCGACGATCTTGAACTTGACCTCCTCGGACGCGTACACCCGGATCTCGGGCGTGCTGTAAGTTTTCGGAAGGGCCGCGAGCATTTTCGAGAGCCGCTGGGGAGAACGGGCGACAAGCTCGGCCACCCGGAGCGAGGCGTAGATCGCATCGTCGAAGCCGAACCAGCGATCGGCGAAAAACAGGTGCCCGCTCATTTCGCCGGCGAGCTTGGCCTTTTCATCCTTGATTTTCTTCTTGATCAGGGAATGGCCCGTCTTCCACATCACGGCCTTGCCGCCGAGCCGGGCGACTTCGTCGTATAACACCTTGGTCGCCTTGACTTCGGAAATGATCGTCGCCCCCGGGAAGCTCTTCAGGATATCCCGGGCGAAAAAGATCAGGAGCTGGTCGCCCCAGATCAAATGACCCTCGTCGTCGACGACCCCGATCCGGTCGCCATCCCCATCATAGGCCAGCCCGAGCTCGGCTTTCGTGGCCTTCACCCGGGAAATCAGGGAGGCCATCGCCTCGGGCAGCGTCGGGTCGGGATGGTGATTCGGGAAGCGTCCGTCCATGTCGCAGAACAGCTCATCCACTTTGCAACCGAGTTTCCGGAAAATCGGCGCGGCCACGACTCCGGCCGTCCCGTTTCCCGCGTCCAGGACGACCTTGAGCGGGCGGGCCAACTTGAACAGGCCGAGGACGTAGGCCTCGTATTCGGGCCGAATGTCGTACGTCCGGTACGATCCGTCTCCGGCCGGGGCGAAGGCGTTGTCCCGGATGATCCGGTAGATCTCTTGGATATCGTCGCCGTATAGGGTATCGTGGCCCACGGTCATCTTGAACCCGTTGTACTCGGGCGGATTGTGGGAGCCGGTGATCATTACCCCGGATTCCATTTCCTTGTAATAGGCGGCAAAATATAAAAGCGGCGTCGGAATCGTCCCGAGGTCCGTGACATCGCAGCCGACCGAGCGCAGGCCGGAAGCCATCGCCCGGGCGAACGCCGGCGAACTCAATCGGCAATCATACCCCAGGGCCGCCGCCCTCCTGCCTTTTGCCCGAAAAAACGTTCCCATCGCCCGGCCGAGCGTTTGGACGACCTCCGGGGTCAAATCGACGTCGACGATGCCGCGGATGTCGTATTCCCGGAATATCTTGGCGTTGACCGTCATCCTGACCTCCCCCGCCGCCCGCCGGCGGTTAAATTTTTCGGTCGAAAAGCTCGCTGAACCGGTCCTTGACCACACCCCATTTTTTCTGCGTTCCGAGGATGAAATCGACCAATTCCCGGAAAGCGCCGTCTCCGCCGCGACGGCGGCAGACGAAATCGACCCGCTTGCGGACGATCGGGACGGCGTCGGCGGGGGCCGCCGAAAGGCCCGAAGCTTCAAGGACGTCCAAGTCGTTCAAATCGTCTCCGATATAGGCGATTTCCTCGGGTCTCAAGCCGTACTTTCCCAGGATCTCCCGGAAGACCGGCATTTTATCGATGACGCCCTGGCGGAGCTCGTCGATCCGGAGCCGCGAAGCCCGTTCCTCGAGGCCTTTCGAGTTCTTTCCGGTGATAAAGCCCACCTTCAACCCGGCCAATTGGGCGATTAAAACCCCGAGCCCGTCCTTCGTGTTGAAGGATTTGATTTCCTCGCCGTCCGGATACGGAGTCAACGAGCCGTCGGTCAGCGTTCCGTCGACGTCCGCCAGGATCATCCGGACCCGGCGCGCCCGCCCCCTTTTCCCCATCAAAACATCTCCGTCCGCCAGAGATCGTGAAGGTGGATGATCCCCTCCACCTTCTCTCCGGCGCCGAGGACTACGAGCGACGTGATCCGGTGTTGCTCCATGATGTTCAACGCCTCGGCCGCCAGGTCGCTTTTCATCACGGTGACGGGTCCGACCGTCATGCAATCCGCGGCTGTCCGGGCCAGCAGCGCGTCCCGGTGTTTCCGGATCATGCGGCGCAGGTCGCCGTCGGTGATGATTCCGGCCAGGCGGCCCGCCTCGTCGACGACACAGGTCATCCCCAGCTTTTTCGCGGTCATTTCCTCAATGACATCCCCCATCCGCGCGACGGGCTTGACCCGGGGGATCGCCCGGCCTTTGTGCATCAGCGTTTCGATCCGGAGAAGGCGTTTGCCCAGGGCTCCCTTGGGATGGACGGAGGCGAAATCGCGTTCGGTGAATCCTTTTCTTTTCATGACGGCGATCGCCAGGGCGTCGCCCAAGGCCAGGGCCGCCGTCGAGCTGGCCGTGGGGATCAGTCCGCCGGGGTCGGCCTCCTTGTCGATCCGCGCCTCCAGGACGATGTCGCTGTAGCGGGCGATATGGGAATGCGGCGCCCCGGTGATCAGGACGAGCTTCACCCCGAGACGCTTGATGAAACCGAGAAGGTCGATGATCTCGCGCGTCTCGCCGCTGTAGGAGACCGCGATCACAACGTCCCCCTCCAGAATCATGCCCAGGTCGCCGTGTCCGGCTTCCGCCGGGTGGACGAAAATCGCCGGCGTGCCGCAACTGGCCAGCGTCGCCGCGATTTTCCGGCCGACAAGACCCGATTTTCCCATGCCCAGGATAATGACTCGCGTCTTCGTTTTATAAAGGAGATTCACGGCCCGAACGAACGCGTCGCCGATGTTCTCCCGGAGCCCGGAGACCGCCCGGGCTTCGAGGTCAAGGACATCCCGGCCCGCCCGGATAATTTCTTTTTTCGTCATTTCGGTTCCCCCAGCGCCCGGTATATCCGGAGAAGGCCGGCCATCAAGGGTTCGACCTCGTCGACCGGCCAGGCATTGTCCTTGTCGGACCGGGCCCGGGCCGGGTCGTCGTGAACCTCGAGAAACACGCCGTCGGCGCCCGCGGCCACGGCCGCCCGGGCCAGGACCGGGATGAAACGTCGCTCTCCCCCCGAGGCCGCGCCCGCGCCGCCCGGCTTTTGCACACCGTGGGAGACGTCGATGACGACGGGGAAGCCAAGGCCTTTCATTTCCAGAATCGAGCGCATATCCACGATCAAGTCATGATAACCAAAGGACGTGCCGCGTTCGGTGAGCATGATCCGGGCGTTGCCGGAGCCGAGGATCTTTTCGACGACATGCATCATGTCGGACGGGGCAAGGAACGGGCCTTTCTTGACGTTAACCGGTTTTCCCGTCCGGGCGACGGCCAAAACCAAGTCGGTTTGGCGGCAGAGAAAGGCGGGTATTTGAAGGACATCCAAAACATCGGCCGCCGGGGCGACCTGCGACGTTTCGTGGACGTCGGAGAGGACCGGGATACCCGCGGATTCCTTGACCGAACGGAGAATCTCAAGGCCCGCCTGAAGACCGGGACCTCGGAAAGACCGGATCGAAGTCCGGTTGGCCTTGTCATACGACGCTTTGAATATGAGCGGGAAGCCCAACCGCTCCGCCACGGAGGCAAGCTTTCGGGCGAGAGCGAGGGTTTTCGCCCGGCTCTCGATGACGCAGGGCCCGGCGATGAGGAACAGCCCCGTCGCCGGGACGGACGTCACGGTTCTTTCAGGGCGCATGTTTTTCCTGGCGATGGACATGGCTGGCTCCGATGAACGATTTGAAAATGGGATGGGGCCGCAGGGGCCGGGACTTAAACTCCGGATGGAATTGACAGCCGAGGAACCACGGGTGACCCGGGAGCTCGACGATTTCCGCCAGGCCGTAATCAGGGTTTTTCCCCGAAAAACGAAGCCCGGCCTCGCTCAGAGGTTTTTCGAAAGCCGGGTTGAACTCGAAGCGGTGGCGATGGCGCTCCCATATTTCTTCATTCCGATAGATTTTATAGGCCAAGGAAGATCTCTGGATACGGCAGAGGTATTGGCCCAGCCGCAGCGTCCCGCCCAGGTCGGTCACTCCTTTCAACTCGCGCCACTTGAAAAATACCTTCGCCGGCGTCCCGTCATCGAACTCCGTGGAATTGGCTCTCTTGAAGCCGGCCACGTTCCGGGCGAACTCGATCGTCGCGCACTGCATCCCGAGGCAGATGCCGAACAAGGGAACCTTGTTCTCGCGGGCGAACGTGACGGCCCGGACTTTCCCTTCGATTCCGCGGTGGCCGAACCCCCCGGGAATCAGGATTCCGTCCTTGGCCCCGAGGATTTTTTCGAGCTTCCCCTTTTCCAGGTTCTCCGCCTCGATCCATTCGATGTTGACCTTGAGGTCGTTGGCCACGGCCCCGTGGATCAGCGCCTGCTTGAGGCTCAGGTAGGAATCTTCGAGGCCGGCGTATTTTCCGACGATGGCGATGTCAACTTCGTCCTTGGGCTCGTTCATCCGCCGGACAAACGATTTCCATCGGGCGAGGTCGCGCTTTTTGGGGGTCAGGCCGAATTGTTTGTAGATGATCGCATCCAACCCCTCTTCGGCGAAAACCAGCGGAATCTCGTAAATGTTCTCCACATCCCGGGCCGTGATGACCGCGTTCTCCGGGACGTTCGTGAACATGGAAATTTTCGCCTTCATCTCAGGCCCGAGGTTCCGGTCGGTCCGGCAGAGAAGAATATCCGGCTGAATCCCTATCGCCCGCAACTCCCGGACCGAATGCTGGGTCGGCTTCGTCTTCAATTCTCCCGAAGTCTTGACGTAAGGGACATACGTCAGGTGAACAAACAGCGTGTTTTCGCCTCCGTGGGTCAACCGCATCTGGCGGATGGCCTCGAGAAACGGTTGGCTTTCGATGTCGCCCACCGTCCCGCCGATTTCGACGATGACGATGTCGTTGGACTCGGCGACCGATTTGAGGGCGTTCTTGATCTCGTCGGTGACATGGGGAATGACCTGGACGGTTTTACCCAGGAACTCGCCCCGCCGTTCCTTCTTGAGGATGATGTCGTAGATTTTACCGGCGGTCCAGTTGTGATACTTGGTCGTTCTTGTTGACGTAAATCGTTCATAATGGCCAAGATCCAAGTCGGTTTCGGCTCCATCGTCCGTGACGTAAACCTCTCCGTGCTGGTACGGGCTCATCGTTCCCGGGTCGACGTTCAGGTACGGGTCTAGCTTGAGAATCGTGATTTTAAATCCCCGGCTCTCGAGAAGCCGGCCGATCGAGGCCGCCGCGATCCCTTTCCCCAGCGCGGAAAGCACTCCTCCCGTTACGAAAATATACTTACTCATGGGGTTCCTACTCGTTCAGAAATTTTTCAACCTTCATTATATCTTCGGGGACATCCACGCTCAAGGTCGGCCGGGGGATTTCGATCATCCGGATCCGAAATCCGTTTTCCAGGACACGGAGCTGCTCTAAACGTTCCGTCCGTTCGAGGCGGTAAACCGGAAGATGCCGGAACCCGAGAAGGAAATCCCGTTGATAGCCATAGATTCCGACATGCTGGAAGAAATAATCCGACGCGCCGGCGGGAATGGGCGCCCGTGAGAAATAGATCGCGTCACCGGACGCGTCGACCACGACTTTGACGCGGTGGGGATCGGAGGAAGCGGACAGATCCGTGATCCGGGCCATCAAACTGGCCATGGGCAGCCCGGGATCTTGAAGGGCCTCGGCCAATCCGTCGAGAGTCGCGCCCTCGACGAGAGGCTCGTCGCCCTGGACATTGATGATAATCGGATAATCAAGGGCGGTGGCGACTTCGGCAACCCGTTCCGTTCCGGAGGCATGGTCGGGGGAAGTCATGACCGCTTCCGCTCCGAGGGCCCGGACGGTTTGGAAAATCCGCGCATCGTCGGTGGCCACGATCACCCGATCAAGCGACCGGGACGCCCGAACGCCTTCGATCACGCGTTGAATCATCGATTTTCCCGCGATTTGGGCCAGCGGTTTTCCAGGAAAGCGCGTCGAACCGAACCGGACCGGAATGACAGCCAGGACTTTGCGTGGAATCATTCTTCTCTTTCCTCCGAATGTCTCCCGTCCGAGACGGCGGATTCCATCGTCCGGCATTCGGCCTGGATGTAAGCGGATTCTGTGATCATTATCCGGGGAGCGATGATTGTACCGAAAATCCGTCCACGTTCATGCACTTCGATTTTTTTATCGCACTGAATCCGCCCATGGAATTCCCCATTGATGACGGCGTGACCGACATGAACATCGGCCTCCACGTTTCCCCGCTCGCCGATAATCAGCATATCGTCGGAATTGATTTTCCCTTTGAAAAATCCGTCGATCCGGAAAGAGCCACTGAACTTCAAATCCCCTTGAAATTCGGTCCCGGCGTCATACAGCCCGGAGAGTTTCGAACGATCTGGTTTTCGTTCTTCTTTCGGATCTTTCATGAACGGACGCCTTTGATCACACCATAAATCCGGTTCAATTCCCCGAGCGAAAAATACGAAATTTTAATCACTCCTTTTTTAGGGGTTCCGGAAATGGCGACCTTGGCGCCCAGATAATGGAGCAAGTCTTCCTGGAGGTTTTCCAGATCCGGGTCGATTTTCGTCCGGCGCGGCGCCTTTTTCTTTCGACGGCGGTTGACATAATCCTCGGTTTCCCGGACGCTGCGGCCCGATTCTGCGGCCCAATTGGCGGCTTCGATCTGGGCCTTTGGATCCTCGATTCCCAGGATGGCCCGGGCGTGACCCATGGTGATCTTTTCCTGGAGCAGCATTCCTTGAACGGTTTCCGGAAGATTGAGGAGCCGGAGAGTATTGGCCACGGAAGCCCGGTCTTTTCCCACCTTGACGGCTACTTCCTCCTGCGAATACCCCAAGATCTCGATCATCCCTTTGTAAGAGCGGGCGATTTCGATCGGATTGAGGTCTTCCCGCTGGACGTTTTCAATGACGGACGCTTCCATCTGGCGTTCCTTAGGGATATTCCGGAGAATGACCGGGACCTTGCGGAGACCGGCTTTCTGGGCGGCCCGCCACCGGCGTTCGCCGATGATGATGTTGTACCGGCCCCCGGCCGGGACGGCGATGATCGGCTGAAGGATTCCGGTTTCCCGAATCGACTGGGCCAACTCCTCGATCGCCTGTTCGTCAAACCTCATCCGAGGCTGAAACGGGCTCGGGCTCAACCGGTCGATGTCCAATTCGGTGAAAGATTCTTCCTTTAAAATGCCATATTCCTCGGGAATAAACGCCTTGATGCCTTTGCCGAGCGCTTTTTTCATTTTTCTAAAATCTCCTGGGCCAGGGATAAATAGGCTTCCGCCCCCCGCGACCTCGGTTCATATAAAATCACGGGTTTTCCGAAAGACGGAGCTTCGGCCAGTTTGACGCTTCTCGGAATGATGGTCCGGTAAACCAGCTCTTTTAGAGATTTCCGAACCTCTTCGGCGACCTGCCGCGAGAGGTTGGTCCGGTCGTCATACATCGTCAGAACGATCCCCTCGATTTTGAGGCTGGGGTTGAAGTATGTCCGAACTTCGTTCAGCGTATGGAGAAGGTCGGGGATCCCTTCCATGCAAAAAAACTCCGTTTGAACGGGAATCATGACGGAATCCGCCGCCGTGAGGGCATTGATGGTTAAAAAACCCAGGGAAGGCGGACAATCAATCAGGATGCAGTTAAATCTCGGCCTGGCCTTTTCCAGGGCGTTTTTCAGTTTTTTTTCCCGGACATCGGAGGCAAAAATCTCCGCTTCCGCACCCATAAGCTCCGTTGAACAGGGACAAAGGTAAAGATTGTCCATCTCGGTCCCGGAGACGCAATCCATGATATCTTTGCCGCCCATTAAAGCCGCGTAAATCCCCTTGTTCGTTTCCTTGGGTTTTCCCAAACCGGCCGAGGCCATACCCTGCGGGTCGAAATCGACCAGGAGAACCCTTATTTTCTTTATGGCCAGAGCGGCGGCGAGATTGATCGACGTCGTCGTTTTTCCGACCCCGCCCTTCTGATTGGCGACCGCGATGATTCTATTCATCTTCTAAAAGCGTCTTTCCTCGCGATGTTCCACGTGGAACAGTTCCCGTCGAGATGTAGATGAAGACGTTCATGACATCGGCCGGGGTCAACCCCGGAAGTCTTTTCATATCTCCGATCGTTTTCGGCTTATGTTTGGACATTTTTTCAACCGCTTCCCGCCCCAGGCCGGGGACGAGCGAGGCCTCCAATCCCGCCGGGATCCTCATCCCGTCGATTTTCATAAGACGGGCAACTTCGGTCTCTTGTTTCTTCAGATAGCCCTCATATTTGACCTCGGCCCCAACTCGGCGGATTTCCTCCGCGGAAAGGACCTCGGGCATCGAACCGTATTTTAGCACATTCTCAAACTCGATATCAGGCCGGCGGAGGTATTCTTTGAGTGAAATTCGGTCTTTTCCCTCGGGAACGACCTTGGTTTTCTCCAAAAAGGCAAGGGCCGAAGAGAGGCGCTTTTCCTTTTTTTGGAAACGGACGAAATCCTGTTCGGACAGAAGCCCGAATTCCCGCCCATATGCGGAAAGCCTCGAATCCGCGTTGTCGATGCGCAGGCCGAGCCGGTATTCGGCTCGGGACGTGAATAAACGGTACGGTTCCTCGACGCCCTTGGAAATTAAATCGTCGATCAAGACCCCGATATAGGCTTGATCGCGACGGAGGATGAATGGTTTTTTCTTCCGGATTTTCAAAACTGCGTTGATGCCCGCCATGAGCCCCTGGGCCGCCGCTTCCTCATATCCCGAAGTCCCGTTGATCTGTCCGGCCAGAAAGAGCCCGCTGACCATCCTGGACTCCAGAGTCGGCGACAATTGAGTCGGTGAGACCGCGTCGTATTCGATGGCGTAGGCCGGGCGGAGAATTTTCGCATCCCTCAATCCGGGAATTGTCCGGAGGATATCCCGCTGGGTTTCATAAGGAAGGCTCGAGGAAAGCCCGTTGACGTAGATCTCGGACGTTTCCAGTCCTTCCGGTTCGAGAAAGAACTGGTGGCGGGCATGATGGGAGAACTTGACGACCTTGTCTTCGATGGACGGACAGTACCGCGGCCCAAGGCCCCTGATCCGGCCGCCGTAAAGCGGGGATTTGTGGAGATCCCGCCGGATCACCCCGTGCGTTTTTTCATTCGTATAGCCGAGATGACAAACCACCTTGTTTTCCAGTTTCTTTTCCGTCCTCAGGGAAAACGGGACCGGGTCGTCATCCC
>CAYSGA010000043.1:0-10809 GCA_964430165.1 uncultured Eubacteriales bacterium | reverse complement strand
GGCGACACCGTGCTCCAGGCCATCCGCGACGGCGCCATCGACGCCACGATCGCCCAGAATCCTCCGGGCCACGGCTATATTTCCTGCATGCTCCTGAAGCTCCTGCTCGACGGCTGGACGCCGGTCAGGGACTACCAGTTCATCAACGCGGGCATCGTCATCGTGACCAAGGACAATCTGGAAACGTATGTGTCCGATGTCCGCAAGATCACGGACGGGATCGCCGCCGACCTCAAGACCCGTTACCTGCGCCCGCCGAAATAGACAGGAGCCCCGTTCATGCTCGAACTCAAGGGCCTCAGCAAGAGCTTCCCCGGCGTCAGGGCGCTCGACGACGTCGGCCTGCGCTTCGAGCCGGGAGAGATCCACGCCCTTGTCGGGGAGAACGGGGCCGGAAAGAGCACCCTGATCAAGCTCATCACCGGGATCTATCAGCCGGACCGGGGCGAGGTTCTTTTCAACGGCCGGCGCCTGGGCTTCCGGAGCTATCGCGACAGCCTGGCCCAGGGCATCGACATCGTCAGCCAGGAGATCCAGGTCATCCCCGAAAGCACGATCGCCGAGAACATCATGCTCGACAAGATGGTCACCCGGGGGAAGACGGGGATCATCGACTGGGCTGCGGTCAACGGCCGGGCCCGTTTCTACCTGGACATGGTCGGCCTCCCGCTCGCGCCCGACACGGTGATCAAGCGCCTGAGCGCCGCCCAGAAACAGCTCGTCCAGATCGCCAAGGCCCTGGCCGCCGACGCCCGGGTGCTGCTTCTGGATGAACCCACGAGCTCGCTGACCGAGCACGAAGCCCGCAATCTTTTCGGGATCCTGCGCGGCCTGCGGGACAAGGGCGTGACGATCGTCTATGTCTCGCACAAGTTCGAGGAGGTTTTCGCCCTGTGCGACAAGGTCAGCGTCCTTCGGGACGGCCGCTTGGTCGGGACAAAACGGATCGACGAACTGACCCAGGCGGAGCTCATCAAGATGATGATCGGCCGCGACGTCACCGAGACCCATCTGGGGAGACTCGGCGCGGAGGGCGGCCGTGAGATGCTCCGGGCGGAGCATGTCGTCCGGAAAGGCAAGGTCGAGGACGTGAGCTTTGCGGTCCATGCGGGCGAGATCCTCGGCTTCTACGGCCTCGTCGGCGCCGGCCGGACCGAGCTCGCCCGCGTCCTGATCGGCGAGGACCGGCTGGACGCCGGCACGGTCCTCGTCCGGGGGGAGACGGCCTGCATCCGCAGCGTGGCGGACAGCCTGGAGCGCTACGGCATCGGCTATGTCACCGAGAACCGGAAGGAAGAAGGGCTTCTGCTCCAGTCGGCGGTCAGCACGAACATCACGATCACGGTCTGGCCGCGGATCGTGAACCGGCTGACTCGGGCCATCAGCCGATCCAAGGAAGTCGCAATCACCCGGGGCATGATCGAAGGGCTGAGCATTCGAGCGACGGGCCCGAACCAGAGGACCGAGGACCTCAGCGGCGGCAATCAGCAGAAGGTTTGTATCTCGAAATGGCTGGCCGCGGACTGCGATATCCTGATCATCGACGAGCCGACCGTCGGGGTGGATATCGGCGCCAAGGAGCAGATCCATCAGCTGATCTGGGATCTGGCCAAGACCCGGGGCAAGGCGATCGTCCTCATTTCCTCGGATATGCCGGAGATCATCAGGATCGCGAGCCGGATCCTCGTCTTTCGCGACCGCCGGGTCGTGGGCGAGATCTCCGGTGTCGACGACGGGACCAGGACCTATGCCGAAGTCAGCGCGGCCATCGGGAGGTATTTGAATTGAGGGAGGATCCCACCATGGCCAAGAACGATCCGAAACGCCCCGGCCCGCGAAGTCCCCGCGCGGAGGCGGGCGACCGCCGCGAGCGGATCAGCGGGCGGACGCTCGGCCTGATCATCTCCACGGCCATCCTCTTCGCCGTCCTCGCCCTCCTGTCGCAGAGCTTCATCAGCGGCTATACCATGTTCGTCGTCTCTCGGCAGATGGCGTTCTACGTCCTGGTCGCCTTGTCCCAGGCGTTCTGCCTGGTCGTCGGCCAGATGAACCTGGCCGTGGGGGCGATCGGCAGCATCACGACCATCGTTCTGGGTCTGGGACTTGAGACCTGGGGCCTGCCGGCCTGGCTGGCCGTGACCTTGGCCCTCGGCGTCGGCCTCCTGGCGGGCGCGCTCAACGGGATGCTCATCACCCGGCTGAAGATCGATTCGTTCATCGTCACGCTGTCGATGATGTTCATTTTCATGGGGTTGCGCTCCGGCATCTCCGGCGGCTCGCCCTATAAAGTCCCGGAGTCGTTCAGCTTCATCGGGCAAAAGACTCTCTTCGGCGTCCCCTACGTGTTCCTGCTCGTCGTGCTCCTGCTCGGCCTGGTCGGCTATATGTTTCGCAACACGATATTCGGCCGCCGGCTGCTGGCCACGGGAGGAAACGCGGCCGCGGCCCGTCTGTCAGGGATCGCCACCGACCGGATGGTCGTTTGGGCCCACGTCCTGTCCGGGGCGTTCGCAGCGCTGGCCGCGGTGCTCTGGGCCTCCAAGCTCGGCTCGGCGGCTCCGGAGACCGGCGATGATTGGCTGATCATTTCCTTCGCCGTGGCCATCATCGGCGGAACGGCGCTCAGCGGCGGCGTCATCTCGGCGCTGGGCATTTTCATGGGCTCGGCCATATTCATGCTCATCAAGCACGGCCTGGTCGAGGTGAAAGCGAATCCGTATTACGCCAATTCGTTCCTCGGTCTCCTCATCTTGCTCGCGATCGTCGTCGATCGCGTCCGGGAACTCTACTCCGATAAACAGAAGGGAAAATGATCCACCCTAAAAGCCTCACCCGCCGCGAGTTTCTGGGCGCTTCGGCGGCGGGGCTGGGAGCCCTCGCGTGCAAGCCGCGGGTCCCGGGCGGCCCGGCGGACGGCGGGAGGCCGAACATCCTTTTCATCCTGACCGACGACCAGCGCTTCGATGCCATGGGCTGCGCGGGGAACCCGATCATCCGGACCCCGAACGTCGACGCGCTGGCCCGCCAGGGCGTCCGGTTCGAACGGGCCTTCGTCACGACTCCGATCTGCGCGGCCAGCCGGGCGAGCATCCTGACCGGGACCTTCGAGCGGACCCATACCTATACCTTCACCAAGCCTCCTCTGGCCAGGACGTTCACCGATATCAGCTATCCCGTCCTCCTCCGGAAAGCCGGGTATCGCACCGGCTTCGTCGGCAAATTCGGCGTGGCGTTGGAGAAGGGCGTCGAGGAGGAGATGTTCGACTTCGCCAAGTTCACGAGTTTCCCCTACGTCCAGACGATCGACGGCGTCGAGCGGCACATGACCGAAGTCGAGGGAGAATACGCCATTGAATTCCTCCGCGGCGTCAAGGCGGAACAGCCGTTCTGCCTCGCCTGGTGCCCCTGGGCTCCCCACGCCGACGACGGAGATCCCAAGCAGTACTTCTGGCCGCCCGCCGTGGACGATCTCTACAGGAACCTGGACATTCCGGTCCCGGAGATGGCCGCCCCGGCCTATTATGAGGCCCAGCCCGATTTTCTGAAGAATACCATGAGCCGGACGCGATGGGCGTGGCGGTTCGACACGCCTGAAAAATACCAGACCATGGTCAAGGGCTATTACCGGATGATCAGCGGGATCGACCTGGTCCTCGGGCGCATCCGGGCCGAGCTCGAACGCCTCGGATTGGACAGGAAGACGATCATCATTTATACCTCGGATAACGGCTATTTTCTGGGCGAGCGCGGCTACGCCGACAAGTGGCTGATGTACGACCTGTCGACCAACGTTCCTCTGGTCATTTATGATCCCCGGGCACCTCGGGAAAACCGGGATCTGGTCAGACGGGAATTGACCCTGAACGTCGACCTGCCGGCGACGCTCCTGGATTTCGCCGGGGTCAAGATCCCTGATGCGAACCAGGGGCGAAGCCTCAGACCCTTGCTGGGCCGGGCTAGTCCGGGGTGGCGCACGGAGATCTTCTGCGAGGAACTCTGGGATCACCCGGAGATCCCCCAGAGCGAATGCGTGCGGACGGACCGTTGGAAGTACATCCAGTACCCCCGCCACCCCGACTGCGTCGAGCTCTTCGACCTCCAGAACGATCCCCAGGAAAAACACAATTTGGCCCGAGAGGCGCGTTACGGCGCCACCCTCGAGGACCTTCGAACGCGTTGCGGGCGGTGGATCCGTGATCTCGTCGCGGCCCGGAAGGATTTTCAGTGACGGCCGACGGAGTGCGATGATCGACTTGAAAAAAGCGAGGACACGGTTCGGACTTGCCGTCTTCATCCTCGGAGTCGCTTCCCTCCTGCGGCCACCGGTTTTCGGCCGGATCGCTGCCGCCTCGGACCTTGTCCCGGCCGGCTTGAAGTGCGAATATCGCGTTGATCCTTTGGGGATCGACGCCCGGGAACCCCGGCTGAGCTGGATCCTGGAATCTCCCGGCCGGGGTCAGGTCCAGGGAGCTTACCAAATCCTGGTCGCCGATTCGCTCGAATCCCTCACCGGTGACCGGGGGAATCTCTGGGACAGCGGACGGGTCGCGTCCCGCGAAACTCTCCAAATCGCTTATGGGGGAAAAACCCTCCGGAGCGGGCTTCGCTGCCATTGGAAAGTCCGCGTCTTCGACGCCAACGGAAACCCTTCCGCGTGGAGCCGGCCGGCATTCTGGGAAATGGTCCTCCTCGACCCGGAGGATTGGCGAGCCCTCTGGATCGAGGACGGAAAGCCCTCTCCCGAGCGGGACGAGGACTTCTATGCGGACGATCCGGCGCCGCTCTTCCGGAAATCCTTCGTCCTCCCCCAAAGGGCGAAGCGGGCCCGGCTCTATGTGACGGGACTCGGCTATTACGAAGCCTCACTCAACGGCCGGCGGATCGGCGATCATGTCCTGGATCCGGGTTGGACCAACTATCGAAAACGGGTGTATTACAGCACCTATGATGTCACGGGGCTCCTTCGAAAAGGAGAGAATGTCCTCGGCGTCATGGTTGGAAACGGCTGGTTCAATCCGCTGCCGCTCCGGATGTGGGGCAACCGGAATCTCCGCGAAGCGCTCCCCGTCGGCCGGCCGCGACTGATCGGACAACTGGAGGCCGAGCTCGAAGACGGGTCGCGGGTCGTGATCGCCACGGATTCCAGCTGGAAAGTCCGGGGCGGTCCGGTCCTGCGGAACAACGTTTACCTCGGCGAAGTCTACGACGCCCGCCGGGAAATCCCAGGTTGGGACAAGTCCGGGTTGGACGATTCCGCATGGGCGAATGCGGTCCCGTGCGCCGTGCCCGTGGGCCCTCTCCAAGCCCAGCCTCAGCCGCCGATCCGGGTGACGGCCCGTTTCAAGCCCGTCGCGGTCACCGAACCGAAATCCGGCGTCTTCATCTACGATTTCGGCGTGAATTTCGCGGGCTGGGCCAGCCTCCGCCTTCGAGCCCCGGCGGGGACGCCGGTCAAGATCCGGTTTGGCGAACTGCTTCATGAAGAAGGCACGCTCAATCCCCTGACCTCGATCTGTGGCCAGATCAAGGGACAAAACAAGAGGGGTGAACCGGTCGGCGGTCCCGGCGCGCCCGCGTTCGCCGAGCAAAGCGATCTTTATATCGCCAGGGGCGGAGGCGAAGAGACCTATACTCCCAGGTTCTCATTCCACGGCTTTCGTTTTGCGGAAGTCACCGGCCTTTCCCGGAGACCGGCGCTCGACGACCTCGAGGCCCTCCGGCTGAATTCGGATGTCGACACCATCGGAACGTTTTCCTGCTCGAACGACCTTTTAAACCGCATCCAGGAGATGACGGCCCGGACCTTCCTCAGCAATATCTTCGGTGTCCAGTCGGATTGTCCCCACCGCGAGAAATTCGGCTATGGGGGCGATCTCGTCGCGACCAATGATGCCTTCATGATGAACTTCGATATGGCCGGCTTCTATGCCAAGGCCGCCGGCGATTGGGCGGACGCGGCTCGGCCCGACGGCATGCTGACGGACACGGCCCCGTTCGTCGGTATCCAATATTGCGGCTTGGCCTGGGCCATGGCCCATCCGCTCCTACAGTCTCAGCTCTTCCGCTATTACGGCGACCGCCGTCTCGTCAAAGAGCAATATGAGACGTCGCGGCGGTGGCTCGAGCTCGTGATTCGGGAGAATCCCGATCTCATCGTCCGTGACGGGCTCGCAGACCACGAGAGCCTCGAGCCCACAGAGGTCCCTTATCTGGTCACACCGCTCTTTTTCCAAACCATCGGGATCGTGTCGTCCCTGGCCGGTATTCTGGGGAAGAATGACGAGGCCATCCGCTACGCCGGCCTGGCCGAGGCCGTCAGGACCGCTTATCGTAAACAGCTCCTTCCTCCGGGGCCCGACGAGTTCGAGGCCCTGACCCAGGCCGGGCTCGCCGCCGCCCTCGAGCTCGGGCTTTTGGCCGAGGGCGAGAGGTCGGCCGCCGAACAGGAGCTCGTTCGGAAAGTCCTCGCTACCCCAGACCCGCATTTAGCGACCGGGATCTTCGGGACGAAATTCGTCCTCAATGGCCTGTCCCGCGCCGGGCGGGCCGATGTGGCCTATCGGCTCGTCAACCGCCTCGGGTTTCCCGGCTGGGGGTATATGCTCGAGCGGGGAGCGACGACCCTTTGGGAACACTGGGACTTCAGCGACAACACGTTTTCGCATAATCACCCGATGTTCGGTTCGGTCAGCGAGTGGTTTTTTTCCTGGCTGGCGGGCATTCAGCCCTCTCCCGACGCCGTCGGCTTCGATCGGATCATCATCCGGCCGCAGCCCGTCGGGGATTTGACCTGGGCCCGGGGAGCGGTCCTCACCGCCCGTGGTGAAGTCAGGAGCGAGTGGCGGATCGAGAAGGGGCGTTTGATTCTGGACGTGTCCATCCCCCCTAATACGACGGCGGCGGTCCATATCCCCGGGGCCGATCCGGCGATGATTCGGGAAAGTGGCCGGCCGGTCCCTGCGTCCGAGGGTGTCAAAGTCCTTGGAGCCGAGGGCGGGGCCGTCGTTATTGAAATCGGCTCGGGCCGATATTCCTTCGCCTTGCCTTGGCCTGATGCGACGGCGCAGTCCCGGTCCGGTCCGGCGAAAGAGAGGAGTTGAAGGAGTCTGTTATGGCCGAGATCAAACGGAGGGCATTCCTGGAGACGATGGCCTGGGGTGCGGCGGCCCTGGCCTCCGGGCCCGGCCGGGCGAGCGGGAAATCCACGGACGGACCTCCGAACATCGTTCTTATCCTGGCCGACGACCTCGGATACGGAGATCCGGGATGCAACAACCCGGAATCGAAAATCCCGATGCCGAACGTAAACGCCCTGGCCGAGACAGGCGTCCGTTTTACGGACGCCCACTCGCCTTCGGCCGTCTGCACCCCGACCCGCTACGGGATTCTCACCGGTCGCTACGCCTGGCGGACCTGGCTGAAACGCGGGGTTGTCGGCGGATATACGCCGCCCCTGCTCGAACCGGGCCGGGCGACCGTGGCCGCGCTCCTTAAAAGCCGGGGATATTCCACCGGGTTCTTCGGCAAATGGCATCTCGGGCTCGGCTGGACGAGGATGAACGGGCTGACGCCCGGCTGGCAGGACGCCGAAAAATACTTCAAAGGCTCTTGGCAGGACGCCGACCCCAAGACCGGGCTCAACGCCGATTTCAAGAAACCGGTCAGGGGCGGGCCGATCGATCACGGCTTCGACGACGCGTACTTCACGGCCGCCTGCTCGACGATGGACGGCCCGTTCGTCTTCATCGACAAGACCCGGACGGTCGGCCTCCCCGACAAGCCGATTTCCGATTATTACGATATGACCAAAGGCGAGGAGGGGAGTCCGCGCGGAGGCTGGATCGCCCCGGAGTTCAAACTTGAAGATGTCGATTTCCATTTTACGAAAAAGGCGATCGCCTTCATGGAGCGGAGCCGGGCCGAGTCGACGGACAAGCCGTTCTTCGTCTCTCTTTTCCTGTCGTCGCCGCACACGCCGTGGCTCCCGCCGGATCGGATCAAGGGGAAAAGCCTGGACGGCCCTCGAGGCGACTTGGTGATGCTCGCCGACTGGTGCGTGGGCGAGGTCGTCAAAGCCCTGGAGCGGCTGGGTGTTGCGGAGAACACTCTTCTCATTTTCACGAGCGATAACGGACCGCACCCGGGGACGAACGGCCACAAGTCCGAAGGACCGCTCCGCGGCCTCAAGTCCCAGATCTGGGAAGGCGGACATCGGATCCCGTTTGTCGCCCGATGGCCGAAGCGGATCATGCCGGGGATCACGAGCGCCGAACCGATCTGCCTGGTCGATCTTATGGCGACCTTTGCCCGCCTCGCAGGGGCTCGAGTTCCCGCGGACGCCGGACCGGACAGCTTTGATATTTCTCCGGCGCTTTTCGGGGAGAAGACGCTGCGGCCTATCCGGGAGGCGCTCGTCTCGCACTCGGAGAACGGGACGTTCGCCATCCGGCAGGGAGCATGGAAGCTCATCCTCGACAACAAGACATCGGGCGGTTGGATGGCTCCGGCGGGCGAGCCGCCGGTGCCGGGATCGCCCGGCCAGTTGTATAACCTCGGGGAGGACCCGCGCGAACAAAACGACCTCTGGGAGAAAAATCCGGAGATCGTCGCCCGGCTGACGGAACTACTGGCCAAGTATAAAAGGGAGGGCCGAAGCGCCCCGCGAAATCAAGGGGGAAAATCATGAAAAGATCCTTTTTCGGCCGGGCCGTTTTCGCTTTCCTGATGTCGATCCCTATGCTTTCGGCGGTCGTTGCCCTCACGGCGTCCGCATTCGCCGCTCAGAGCGACAAGCCGCTTCCCGACCCCGCGACCGTCATCTGGTCGACACACCCTGCGGACAAATGGGAGAATGCCTACCCCGTCGGCAACGGCCGCCTCGGTGCGATGGTCTTCGGGAAGACCGACGAAGAGCAGGTCCAGATCAACGAGGACACCTATTGGTCCGGCGGCCCCTATTCCACGGTGGTCAAGGGGGGCTTCAAGGCCCTGCCCGAGATCCAAAAACTTGTCTTTGAGGGAAATTTAAAAAAGGCCCACATTCTGTTCGGCCGGAATCTCATGGGCTACCCCGTCGAGCAGATGAAATACCAGGCCCTGGCCAACCTGGTCATGAACTTTCCGGACAAGGGTCCGGCCGCGAACTACCGCCACGCGCTCGACCTGGACTCGGCGGTCGTGACCACGAGCTTTGAACGGAACGGCGTCAGGTTCACCCGCGAGGTTTTTTCAAGCCCCGTCGACCAGGTCATCGTCGTCCGGCTCACGGCCGACAGGCCCGGTTCGATCTCCTTCACGGCCCAACTGCGCGGCTACCGGAACGAGGCCCATTCCAACTACGCGACCGACTATTTCCGGATGGACGGGGACGGTCCCGACGGCCTCGTCCTCCGCGGAAAATCGGCGGATTATATGGGGGTCGAGGGCCAGCTCCGCTACGAGGCGCGGCTCAAGGCCGTGGCCGAAGGCGGTGCCGTGAGCGTCGATTGGGATGAGCTTCGCGTGAATAGCGCCGACCGCGTGACCCTCCTCATCGCCGCGGCCACGAATTTCGTCAACTACAAGGATGTCAGCGCCGATCCCGCCGCGCGCGTGGGAGCGGTCATGAGATCCGTCACCGGTAAGACATTCGAGGCAATGAAATTGGCCCACATCAAGGAGCACCAGAGGCTTTTCCGCCGGGTCGAAATGCGTTTGCCGGCGACCCCGAATTCGGCCCTTCCGACGGACGAACGCCTCAAGGGTTTCGATGGAACGAACGACCCGGCCCTTGGAGCCCTCGTTTTCCAGTTCGGCCGCTACATTCTCATCTCTTCGTCGCGTCCGGGCACGCAGCCGGCCAACCTCCAGGGCCTCTGGAACAAAGACCAGAATCCCATGTGGGATTCCAAATACACGACCAACATCAACACGGAGATGAACTATTGGCCGGCCGAGGTCGGGAACCTCGGCGAGTGCGCCGAACCCCTCTTCAGGATGATCGGGGAGCTGACCGACCAGGGGAGCGATGTGGCCCGGGAGCATTACGGCGCCGGCGGCTGGGTCTTCCACCAGAATACCGACCTCTGGCGCGTGGCCGCGCCCATGGACGGGCCGAGCTGGGGGACCTTCACGACCGGCGGGGCCTGGCTGGCGACGCATCTCTGGGAGCACTACCTGTTTACCGGCGACAAGGCCTTCCTGAAAGACGCCTATCCCGTCTTGAAGGGCAGCGCCGAGTTCTTCCTCGATTTTCTCGTTCCCCACCCGACGTATAGCTGGCTCGTGACCAATCCTTCGACCTCGCCGGAGAACTTCCCGGCCGTGCCGGGCCAGGTTCCCTTCTTCGACGAGATCACGATGTTCAAAACGACGACGTCGATCTGCGCCGGTTCGACGATCGACATGCGGATCCTCGACTCCCTCTTCGGGCAGGTGGCCGAAGCGGCCAAGATCCTGGGCGTCGACCCGGATTTGGAGGCCAGGGTGCTGGAGGCGCGGGCCAAGCTCGCGCCGATGCGGATCGGGCGCAAAGGCAACCTCCAAGAGTGGCTCGAGGATTGGGACGAGACGGAGAAGAGCCACCGCCACATCTCCGGGCTTTGGGGCCTGTTCCCAGGCCACGAGATCTCTGGGCGCCAGACGGCCGGGGCGGCCCAGGCGGCCCGGGTTGTCCTGGAGCAGCGCGGACTTCCGGGCAACGGCTGGTCGTCGGCCTGGAAAGCGGCCTGCTGGGCCCGTCTTCTCGATGGAACTAAGGCCCTGGAGAACTTCCGCTTCGCCATGAACAATTACACCACGGCCAGCCTGTTCTCGATCTGCAGCAACGCC
>CAYSGA010000042.1:0-10957 GCA_964430165.1 uncultured Eubacteriales bacterium | reverse complement strand
AGCCGTTTTGCCGATCGCCGGGGACCGCAACGATCAGGGGAACGTGGAGGTAGACCTTCTCCAGGAAATTGATGTGGCCGTAGTGGATCGGCCCGGATTCAAGGTGATACTCCCCCAACCCCTCACCGTGGTCGCCGACGGCGACGATGGCCGTGTTGTCCCGGAAGCCGAGTCGGTCCAGGGCGGCTAAAAGCTCGCCGACCCTTCCGTCCAGATATTCGATTTCGCGCCGGTACAGCTCCCGGACCGCGGACGTCGTGTAGGAAAGCTGGCCCCGGAATTCCATCGTGACCTTGCGGGCGGTCGGAGCCCGCAGGGTGAGAAACGCCCCGTTTTTTAAAAAGCGGGTCCCCTTCTCGGGCACGGCGAACCACCGTTGAGTATGTTCCCAGAAAACATCCTTCATCCCGGCTTCCGGACCGAAACGAAGGGGATCGAGCCAGGCGGAAAACTTCGTGGGATCGGGTTGGTAAGGGTTTTCGGTTTCGAAAACAAGAATGTTTTCTCCGGCCCGGAGGTCGAGTTCGACCTTGTGCCAGGCGTAATCGCTCAGCCGATACATCCCCAGGACCTGGCCGTTGAGCTTCACCCTGAGGTCGTCCGGCATGTCCGGCGGGGCATAGGGGTCATGCGGGTCGGAGTAATGGACCCAGAGAAAAAACGGTTTACCGTGATGGGTTTCGAGCCAGGGGACGACCCGGCGGTTGACCTCGTCGGCCGTCAGGTACCAGCGCCCGGCCGGGAATCCGTCGTCATACTGATCGAACCCTTCGGCCGTGCCGAACTCGCGGGACAAGACTCCCAGCGAAACGAAGGCCGCAGTGGCGAATCCCTTTTTCCGGAAGGCCTGGACGAAGGAGGGATGGTTGCGGCGGGCGGCAACGATCTGGCCGTTGTTGTAAGTCGCCAGGGCATGCGGCGCCTGCCCGAAGAAAATCGATTTGTGGGCCGGAAGGGTGATCGGGATGGGAGTCCAGGCGTTATCGAAAAGAATGCCTCGCGCGGCCAGGCCGTCCAGGGCGGGTGTGGCGGCCAGGCCGCCAAGAGCGCCCAAATGATCGCCGCGGAACGTATCGAGGGTGAGGAAGACGACGTTTTCGGGCTTCCGGTCCTTCGAACAGCCCGACATCATCGTCAAAACCGCGGCCGCGACGACCAAGGCGGCCGTCCTCAGAAATCGCGGGATGTTGTTTTTCAAACGTTATTTCCCGATATAGCCCAATGACCTCAGCATTTCCTCGGTCTTCGGGTCGATGGACGTGTCTTTTTTTTCGGAGAGGATTTTGCGGGCAAAGGCGCTGAGCCGCTTTTCGAAATCGCGGCCGACATCGGCGGGGACGGAGGCCGTGCCCCAGAGGTCCGCGCGTTCCCCCGCGTCGGCGGACAGGTCGAACATCTTGTGCCGGCCGAGCTCCGGGTCCAGAATCATCTGCCAGGGCGCCTCGTACAGGGCAAAGCGGTTTCGGTCCGATTCCGGCCGGTAGGTTTCCGCGAACACCGGCGCGGTTGCGCCCGTTCGGAGCGAAAGAAGGTCGCGGCCGGGAAGATCGCGGCCGCCCGCTAGCCCGAATAATTTGAGGAACGTGGGGGCGATGTCCATAAGGGTGACCGGCTCGGTCCGCCTCACGCCCTTTTGCCGACCCCCGGGGACCGAGACGATCAAGGGAACGTGGAGGTAGACCTTCTGAAGAAACTTGATGTGTCCGCAGTGAGGTTCGCCGGCTTCGTCGCGGAATTCCCCCAATCCTTCACCGTGATCTCCGACAACGACGACGGCCGTATTCTCCTGAAGGCCGAGCCGGCCCAGCGCGGCCAGAAGCTCGCCGATTCTTCCGTCCAGGTATTGGACTTCACGCCGATATAGGTCCCGCATGGCCGGGATCGTCCGGAAAAGCTGGCCGAAAAACTCCAACGTGACCTTGCGGGCGGTTGGAGCCTTCAAGACGATGGATGCGCCGTTCTTGAAATAGCGGGAGGTCTTTCCCGGAAGGGAAACCCACCGTTCCTTGTGTTCCCAGACGACATCTTTCATCCCCTCCGCGGGCGTGAAACGAATTCCGTCCAGGCGGGCCATGGGCCGGTTCGGGTTGGATTGGAAGGGATTTTCGGTTTCGAAAACAAGAATGTTTTCCCCGGCCCGGAGGTCGAGTTCGACCTTTTTCCAGGCATAATCACTCAGCCGATACGACCCCAGGGCCCGGCCGTTGAGCCGAAGCTTGAGGTCGTCCGGCATGTCCGGCGGGGCATAGGGATCGTGCGGGTCGGAGTAATGGACCCAGAGAAAAAACGGCTTGTCGTGATGGGCTTCAAGCCAGGGGACGACCCTGCGGTTGACTTCATCGGCCGTCAGATACCAGCGTTCAGCCGGAAATTTGTCCTCGTAATAATCAAACCCCTCGGCCGTGCCGAACTCGCGCGTCAGGACTCCCAGCGAAACGAAGGCCGCCGTGACGAATCCGTTTTTCCGGAAGGCCTGGACGAAGGAGGGATGGTTGCGGCGGGCGGCAACGATCTGGCCGTTGTTGTAAGTCGCCAGGACATGGGGAGGTTGCCCGACGAAAATAGATTTGTGGGCCGGAAGCGTGATCGGGATGGGGCTCCAAGCGTTTTCGAAGAGAATCCCCCCGGCGGCCAAACCGTCCAGGGCGGGCGTGGCCACCCGGCCGCCGGAGAGGAGGCCCAGGTGGTCGCCCCGGAATGTGTCGAGGGTGAGGAAGACGACGTTTTCGGGTTTGCGGTCCCTCGAACAGCCCGACAATATCGCCAAAACGCCGGCCAGGAGGAACGCGATTCCCGCCGTCGGGCTCTTTTTTCGACCCATCATTTCAAGCACGCTCCTTTGATGATCATCGTTTAAATCGGTACCAGGTTAACCGTTTCCCAATTACATTGTCTATTCGCTCAAATCGGGAAACGGTTAACCTGGTACCGATTTGTTTATATCCAAAACGGAGAACTTATTTTACGGCGTTTCCGTCGCCGTCCAGAAGCTTCACCTCTCCGTATCCCAGGGTTTTCAAGGCTGTCTCGACTTTCGCCCGGTCTCCGACGACGAGCCAGACCATGCTCTCGGGCTTGACCACGGACTTGGCCGCCTGGGCGACCTCCTCGAGCGATAATTCCTTCACCTTTTTCCCGTAGGTTTCGTAGTAGTCGTCCGCCAGGCCGAAGGCCGTCATATTCTGGATGAGCCCGCCGATCGCCGCCCCGGTTTCCCACTGGCCGGCCAGTCCGAGGACCTTGCCGTCCCTCGCCCGGGCTAATTCCTCGGGAGTCGGCGGCCGCGAGGCGATGATATCGCCGAATTCCCTGGCCATCTCCCGGACGGATTCCATGGTCTTGTCCGCCTGGACCGCGCCGTAGCCGATGAGCGGACGCAGGCCCTTGGAATCGAGAATCACCGTCCCCGCCCCGTAGGACCAGTGCTTGTCCTCGCGGAGGTTCATATTGATCCGGGAGGTAAAACTCCCGCCCAGAATGTCGTTCATCGTCTCGATCGCGATCTCCTCCGGGTTGGCCTTGGGGAGGGTCAACTGCCCGGCGAAGACGATCGAGGAGGGCGAACCGGGTTTATCGATGAGATAGATTTCCGGACTGGTTTTCGGGGCGACCGGGCCGATGTTTTTTTGAGGGACGTCGCCTGGCTTCCAGCCGGAGAACAGCTTTTCGAGTTTGGGACGGATCTCGTCCATTCCGACCGCACCGACGACGATCAGCGTCGCGTGGTCCGGCTTGAACCACGTTTCATGGAACTTCACGAGGTCGGACAGGGTGATCGCGGAAACCGACGCCTCTGTCCCCGAGCCGGTGAACGGATTCCCGTAGGCGTGCCCCTCTCCGTAGAGAAGGCGCGGTATGACGCGGACGGCGATCCCCATGGGCTGGGCCTTTTCCTGCTGGATGCCGGCCAGCATCTGTTTCTGGAGCCGCGGAAACTCCTTCTCGGGGAAGGAGGGTGAGAGGACGACATCGGCGAAAATATCGAGCGAGGGGTCGAGGTTGGCCTTCAGGGCTGAAAGTTCGATCGAGGAATGGTCCAGCGACGACCCCGTACGGAGAGTCGCCCCGAGTTTGGCCAGGTCGTCGCTGATTTGAAGCGACGTCCGGCGGGCCGTTCCTTCATCGAGCATGTTGAGGGCCAGCGAGGCCGTGCCCGGCCGGCTGAATTGGTCCGCGGCGGTGCCCGCGTCCAAGAGAAGGTTGAAGTTCACTACGGGGATCGCATCCCGGCCGGCCAGGATGACGTTCAAACCATTGGACAAGGTCGCTCGTTCGAGCTTCGGAAACCGGGCGTCGGGAGGCGTTCCCGCCGCGGGGACCTTCGAGCGGTCGATTGAAGACGCCGTCGGCGCCCCCTCGGGATAAGGCTGAACCTCGAGAACATAAACACCGTCCGAAAGCCAGGTCCGGGCCGCCGTTTGAATATCGGCCAAACCCGCCCGGTCATAGACGGCCAGGTTGTTTTTGAACGCGTCGGGAGTCCCGCCGAACACCTGCGAGGTCGCCAGGATGTCGCTCTTGCCGCCGAACCCGCCGATCCGCTCCATCCCCCGGATGACGCCGCCGATGGTTTGGGCTTTGACCCGGGCCAGTTCGTCGGCCGTCGGCCCGTCTTTGAGAAAACGGGCCAGCTCCTCGTCCAGGGCCTTTTCGACCGCGGCCGGCTCAATCCCGGGCTTGACCATCGCTTCGATGCGGAACAGGCCGGCGATTTCCCGGGTCTCGGCGTACGCCGAAACCTGAGTAGCGATCTGGTCGGTATAAACGAGGCGCTTATAAAGCCGGGAGGACTTGCCATCGGCCAGGATCGAGGCCGCAAGATCCAGAAACAGGCTGCCCTGATCACCCCATTGCGGAATATTCCATATCTTGTAGATCCGGGACTGGGGCACGCGGTCCTGGGCGACCTGGCGCTGAACTCCCGTCCGCTTGGCGATGTGCGTCCCGGGACGGGTGATCGGAGGCCCGGGAAGAATGTCGCCGAAATAGGTTTTGACCTTGGCGATCGCCTCCTCCGTTCCGATGTCGCCGGCGACGACGACGATCGCATTGGACGGCCCGTAATAGGACTTGAACCATTCGTGGACGTCACCGAGCGAAGCGGCGGTCAAATCGTCCATCGAGCCGATCACCGTCCAGCTGTAGGGATGGCCTTTGGGAAAGCAGGCCTGGGCGATCAATTCATCGGCCAGGGCGTAGGGCTCGCTTTCATACTGGCGCTTTTCGTTCTGGACGACGCCCCGCTGTTCTTCGAGTTTGGCCTGAGTGACCGCGCCCAGCAGGTGTCCCATCCGGTCCGACTCGGCCCAGAGGACGACGTCGAGGGCCGAGGAAGGGACGTTTTCGAAATAATTCGTCCGGTCCTCGCTGGTCGTCCCGTTGAGGTCGGTCGCGCCGATCTTTTCCATCATCGGAAAATAATCGTCGTCGTGATTTTCCGAACCGTTGAACATCAGGTGCTCGAAGAGATGGGCGAAACCGGTTTTTCCCGGCTTCTCGTTTTTCGAGCCGACATGGTACCAGACGTTGAAAGCCACAATCGGGGTTTTATGGTCCTCGTGGACGATGACGGTCAGGCCGTTGTCCAGGACCACCTTGCGGTAAGGAATGTCGGCCGAAGCGGCCAGCTGGCCGAAGGAAAGAACCGGGGCCAGGCATACGGCCGCGAGCAACATCCCGCAAATCAGCCGGGTTTTTAAAACGCGCATCGAATCCTCCTTGAGGCAACAGGGATAAATGAATACCTATTATATACTAAAGGCGCTGGAAAAAAATTCGGCCCGGCTGGTTTTTTCAAAGCCGGTTGTCAAGGCCCGCGACCGCGTCGTCGGCTGACATCCGCGACGATACCCGCTTCCCTTTAATTCGGTACCAGGTTAACCATTTCCCGATTAGATTGTTTATTTGCTTTAATCGGGAAATGGTTAACCTGGTACCGATTTTAAGAAACGGGTATTGTGTCTCCAGATGGGATTTGATACGTTGATCCCGGCATGAGGACGATCGCCCGCGAAACCGAAATCTCGATCGAGATCAAACGGTCCCGGTTCATTGGCCGGAGCTACCTCCGGTCCGCGCCGGACGAAGCCCTGGCCGCGGTCAAAAAACTCCGCGCGGCCGAGCGCGACGCAACCCATCACTGTTGGGCCTACCGGCTCGGCCGGGACGGAGAACAGGAGCGGTACAATGACGACGGGGAGCCCCGGGGCACGGCTGGGCCGCCGATCCTGGAGGTCCTGAAAAAAAACGACGTCACGAACGTCCTCCTCGTTGTGACCCGCCATTACGGCGGCGTCAAACTCGGCGCGGGGGGCCTCGTCCGGGCTTACGGCGACGCGGCCAAACGCGTCCTCGAAGAATCGCGGTTGAGGGATCTCCGGCTGATGGCCGACATGGAAGCGGCCGTCCCCTATTCCCTGCTCGGGGCGCTCGAAAATTACCTGGCCGGGGAGGGAGCCGAGATCACCGGGAAATCGTTCGGCGAATTCGTCACCCTTCGGCTTCGCTTCCCGGCCGACCGGGAAGCCGATTTCGAGTCATTTTACGCCCGTTTGACGGCCGGAAAATCCGCCCTCTCCGTCCTCGGCCGGGATTTCCGGTAATCGGCCACCGCCGGAAAACGGGCGAAGGGCGGCGTCCCTCCCGCGTTTGACAGTCCGAATCTCTTGGCTTATGTTAAGCGGGATTGAAACTTCGTTCGAGGACTTGAACCCGTGATGAAATTCCGTTCCCTGACAATCCCGACTCTGACTCTCCTTGCCCTCGGCCTTTTCGCGGCCGGCGGCGGGAGCGAACAAACGCCCCTGACGAAAGCCGAGGCCACGGAATTCAAGGCGACCTCGCGCTTCGCCGATGTTCGGGCCTTCATCGACGAGCTCCAAAAAAGGAGCCTGCTGGTCCGGGTCGAAACCATCGGCCGGACGGCCGGCGGCTTCGACATTCCCGCCCTGATCGTGGCCGATCCCCCGGTCACTTCCCCCGAACAGCTCCGCCGGGACGGCCGGGCCGTTATTTACTTCCAGGCGAACATCCATGCCGGAGAAGTTGAAGGCAAGGAAGCCTGTCTGATGCTGGCCCGGGACATCGTCGCCGCCGAAAAAAAACCCTGGCTGGACAAGTTCGTTCTGGTCATCGTCCCGAACCTCAACGCCGACGGGAACGAAAAGATCGACCCGGGCAACCGCTCCTATCAACCCGGCCCGGCCGAGGGCGTCGGCCTCCGGACCAACGACTGGAACCTCGACCTCAACCGCGACGGAATGAAGCTTGAAAGCCCGGAAATTTCGGCCGTTGTCAAAAACGTTTACCTCCGCTGGGACCCCCTGGTTTTCGTCGATTGCCACACCACCAACGGGTCCTTTCACCAGGAAGTCGTCACGTACGCCTGGAGCATGAACCCCAACGGCGACCCCGATATCCGGACGTTCATGAGCGACGTCATGATGCCCGCCGTTGAGCAAACCGCCGAACGGAAATACGACACCCTGACCTGCGGATACGGCTATTTCCGCGACGACAAGGATCCGGATAAAGGCTGGGTCTCGATGGAGTTGCAGCCGCGCTTCTCAACCAATTATTTCGGCCTGCGCAACCGCTTCTCCATCCTGATCGAGAACAACGTCTACGCGGATTTTAAAACCCGGGTCTGGGGCAATTATCATTTTCTCGAGTCCATCCTCGATTTCGCCGTCGCTCACGTCGACGAAATGATAAAGATGGCGGCCGCGGCGGACGCCCGGGCCGTCCGGAGAGGGTTGAACCCCGGAGCCGGCGATGTCTTCGGTCTCGAATTCGACTACCGGCCCCTGAAAACCCCCTTGACCGTCAACGCCTATGAAACGGAAATCATCGGAATGGACGGCCCCTGGCCCCGGCGCCGGTCCACAGGCAAAGTCGTCGTCCGCACCGTTCCCTATTACGCCGACGCCTTCATCAAACGCTCGGTCCTGTTCCCGGCCGCCTACCTCGTTCCGGTGACGGAACCCGCCGTCCTCAGCCTGCTCCGCCGTCACGGGATCGCCGTCGAGCGGCTGACCGAAGCGGCGGAGGCCGACGTCGAAACGTTCAGGGTCCGGGAGCTCAAGCCGGCCGAACGGTTGTACCAGGGTCACCGGACCAACGGGATCAAGGGCGATTACGTCCCGGGAAAAGTCTCGTTTCCGGCCGGAACCCTCGTCGTTTCCACGGCTCAGCCGCTCGGCGCCCTGGCCGCCTGCCTGTTGGAACCGGAAAGCGACGACGGCCTGGTCTGCTGGAACTACCTCGACAAGTATCTTTCCTCCAGCTGGGGCGGCGGGACCGTCGGGACGACCGTTCCCGTTTATCGTCTTCTGAAACCGGCGGCGCTGCCCGTCGAAATCATCCGGTAGCTCCGGTCCTCACCGGTCCTCCGGCCCCGGAAGCGGCAGGCCTTCCGCCTCGCAAATCCGCCGCAGGACGCCCAGGCTCCGTTCATCGGAAAAATCGAAAAAGTCGCCGTACGGCCGGCCGAGACAGGCGAGAACCTCGGCCGTCTGCGGGTCGAGGTCGCCGCCGCTTTCGGCCGGGAGATTGATCCCGGCCAGCTTCAGGGGCATGAATCCCCGGACGAAAATGGGAGTGACTTGGAGCCGGGGCAGGCCGTGGGTCAGGATCTCGTCCCGGAGGCGGCGAAGCCGCCGTTCGTCGACGACGTCCATCAGGGCGAGGTATTTCTGATGGAGGACCCATTCATTGATCAGCCGGACGATCTCCTCCGGCCCGAAGGCCCGCCAGAACGACCCCGGCCATTCCGGCCGGATGAACCCCCCGATGACGAACGCCCCGGCCTCGTACCCGGAAATCCCCCGCTCGCGGCAGAGGGATAGGGCCGACCGAAGCAACCGGATTTGATGATGGAGCGTCAGTTTTTCGAACGCAGCCAGGTTGACCAGGTGTGTGCCGAGGGTCGCCTCAAGCAGGCGTTCGATCAATCGCGCCTCATTCAGGTCGAAACTCCGGTTGATGAATTCCCCGGCCCGGGCGTTTTGCCGGAGCCGACCGTAGCGGAGGGCGTGGCCCAGCTCCTGGAGGCTCCCGAAATCGGCTGGCGCGACCCTTTCCATGAGCGTCCGGTAGGCGGCGTAATCCCGGGCCAATTGCTCGAACCGCGGCCGCTCGGCCGGGGTGAGTTCGACGTGCTCCCCGGACATGAACCGCAACAACCGGGCCGGCGCGAAGACCGCCTTCCCGAGAAAAAGGCTGCGCCAGCGGCTGGAGATCGTGACCCAATCGCCTTCGCGGACGATCCGGCCTCCCCTGTCGGTCAATTCCCGTTTGACCCGGTCGATCCGGACACCGTCGCTTTCCAGGTTCAGAAGCGAGGGAATTCCCAAATTCTGGGCGGCGGTCACGACGTGAATCGCGGCCGGGCTCAGGCTGCAGATCCCGCTGACGGCTGGCAGGTCCACCGCGTCCTGAGGGGTGAAGCGTTCCTTGACCAGAACGACGTTTTCGCGCGGCCGTTCGGCCTTGGCCCGGCGGACTTGGTCGGCCGAAAAATAAACCCGCCCCGAGACCGCGGCCCGGGGCAGGACCGAAAGTCCCTGGGCGATCCGGGGCAGAACCTCAAGGGACTTGGGATCAATGGCGTCCGATTCGATCTGGCGGACATGGTAGGGCTTGATCAGCTCCCGGACGCGGTCCGCCCCGATCCGGCCTTCCCGGTGAAGGTCCATCACCGCCGTCAGCATCCCCGCCCCGGCCAGCTCGGCCGGGTTGACCTGGAGGGTCGTGAAGGTCCCGTGAACACCGGTGAATTCGACGATGACCGGTCCCCGGAAGATTTCCTCCAATTGGCCGAGCCGATCCCAAAAATGATAAATGGCCGGAAATTCCTCCCGGGTTTCCTCCCGGTCGTGGAAAGTACGTTCCTCGGGCTGGAGGCGGCCGGTCATCAGGTCCTCCCCGAACACCCTCCGAGCGAAAAGGACGAGCACGCCCCGGCCCTTCCGCGGATGGCGGCTGTAGAGGACGCCGGGGTAGGAATAGTCGTCGATGACGGTGCAGACCATCCGTTGAACAATCAGGGCGGGAAAATCGGTTTCCCTGGTCATGAAGTTGCGGAGCGCGTCCAGATGTTCCTCGTAATAGGCGTAGGCTTTTTCCTGAAAGAACTTGAGCTGCTCGAAGGCCGAGGTCAGAAGGTGCGGGGCTCTTCGGGCGATCAGGTCTTCGATCGTTTCGGTCAATTCCAGGGTTCGCGCCGGACTCAGGGAAAGAAGGATGTCCCTCTCGATAGAGGCGAACGCTTCCGGGTCGAGGGCCTCGAGGATCGTCTTGCGATTATTGAGCCGGATCAGTCCGGCCGCTTCCTTCCCATACCGCCGGGGAAGCCCTTCAAAGACGGACGGGATCAGTCCGACGTTGAGGTAGGTCGGCATGAAACCCGGCAGGTATTCGGGCAGGGCCGACCGGACGGCGATGAGGAGCGGGTCATCGCGATTCTCCAGTTTCCGGCCGGTCAGGATTTCCAGGTTGTGGACGGCTTCGAACAAGTGTCGCTGCCGTTCCTCGCGGGAGAGGTGGTAGGCCGCCGACGATAACAGGCAGAAATCCGCGGTCGACATCCCGCGGCGGGACAGGTCGAACAGGATCCGTCCCTTCTGGCTGATGGCCGAATCCGAATATTCGCCGCTCGCGGTATAGGGGATCACCAGGTCGTTCTGGACGAGGGACGGTTCGGCAAACCGGGCCGCGATCCGGACGAAGAGATCCTTCGTCCGCCGACGCAATTCGCCGGCCGCGCCGGCGTCCCCCCCCGCGGGCCCGGCAGATCAGGTCCAGGTGGCCCAGGGCCGCTTCGGATGAGACCCGGTCCAGGAACCGGACGTCGTAGTCGCGGACCCGGATCGTGAGCCGTTCGCCCGCGGTTGTCGTGTAATCGATTTCCGGCGGAAGGGACCCCGGCGGGGGGACGTTCCGGCCGCCCCGGACGCGG
>CAYSGA010000041.1:1851-10999 GCA_964430165.1 uncultured Eubacteriales bacterium | reverse complement strand
TCCTTCTCGGCGCGGAGAAGTTCGGCTCCCACGGCGAGGCGTAATCCGGGGAGGACCGAGAAACCGATTTCGCCGCCGAATTGCAGGCCGGTCCGGACGGGAGCCACGTCCTTATCGGCGGACCGGTTGATTTGGGCGGCGTAAAAATCCGCCAGGCCTTCCGCCCCGGCGTTCAAATCGCCGACTACTGTCATTCCTCCTCCGCCCCAAAGGAAGACGTAAACGGGGCTTTCGGCGGCCGCGGCAACCATGATTTCCCGCGTCGCTTCATAGACGCTCGGTTTGTTCTCGACCGGCGGGGGCACAACCACCGGGGCGGGAACGGGCGCTTCGACGGGAATTTCCTCGAGGGCCAGAACGAGGCTTTCGTGCACGTAGCCCGAAACCGTTCCCGTCTCGTCCGGCTCTATTTTGACCAGGAACCATTCCCCTTCCTTAAGCTCAGCTTCGAGAATCGCTCCCTCGGGGAATTGGCGGACGATGTTGCTCCCGATGAACGGCTTGACTCGGACGTTGGCGATTTCGGCCGTGACCTTGAGTTTGATCACGGCCGATCCGAAGGCGGCCGCCGCGACGATAAGAAGCCCCAACGAGGCGATCAGGAGGAAGCGGGATTTTTGATGTTCCATATCCTACCTCCGGGCGGAATCCTTTCTCAGTATATCACGTTTGGGGACGAGCGGGCAGGCGAAAGGCATCGGCCGCTGTAGGGGCTCGAGTTAAAAAATCAGCTTGAGCCCGACGGCGATCTGGATGAACGACGGGTCGACCGTCAAAGGGGTCGTCTCCTTCGCCTCCCGAGCGGCCGCATCCCGGCTGAAATCGCAGGCGGTGACCCGGCCGAACAGGCCGTCGTAAACACCCGGCGTCCAGGTCCAGGAAAAATTTTTTCGCGGGGCATAATAATAGCGGCCTTCGACGGCGAGGGCGAGCGACGGCGAAAGGGGAACGTCAAGACCGGCGCCCGCCGTGGCGCCGAGGGAAATCCAGGTGGTGTCCTCGACCCGGACGGGGACGATGATCCCGTCCGCTTTCTCGTCCCGAATCACTCCCGCGCCCGCTTGACTCGCGATCAGAACCGAATTGAAAGAAAGGGCCGGCCCGGCGGCCAGGTGGGCCCGGAGAATTTTTTTTGCCAAAGGGAATTCGATTTGATGGAAGAAACAGACGAAAAAGGGAACGGCCGTGAGCTCCCCCTTGTCTCCTCCCTCGACAACGGCAAAGGCCGGCGCGGCCCCCGGTGAATTCCATTCGAAACGGCCGGCGCTTTCGAGGCCGGCCTTGAGATAACCAAACCCGGCCTGGATTCCGAGGCCGCGCGGTAGGAAAAAAGTCGCGGCCGCTCCGGCGAAGACACCGGGAGAGGAGGACGTTCGGATTCTGTTTTCGGACGTCACCGAAAGCCCCGAGGCGGATACGGATTCGGCCTGGTGAAGGGTCGTCCCCTTGGCGATGGGGATTCCGAGCCCGCCGAACAGGACGATTTCCACCCGTTCCCAGAGTTTGGGAGGAGAGTAAGAAGATGAAGCCGGGCCGGCCGCCAGCCCGAGAGTTAAAACCGCGCCGAGGACGAACGACCGTTTCTTTTTTATCATCCCTTCGAATCCGAAGCGAAAAAATTGAAAGAGAAGACGTCTATATAACATTCCGGCGGGCTTCCGGGCAAATGCGTCCCGTCGCCGCCCGCGGCGGCCGTCCCCGGGTTTTCTTGAAGCGCAGGGCCGAAATGATGTACATTCTATATGTCAGGGAGGTTCCCATGAGAAAAAACCTTTCGCGAAGCGTCGTTATCGTCCTGTGCGGCGCGATCCTTCTCGCTGCGGGTGCGGTTGCGGCCGCGGCCAAAGGGCCGAAAATCGTCTTCAAGACGGAGACGTGGGATTTCGGCAAGATCAAGCAAGGCCAAGACGTCGCTTATGAGTTTGTCTTCGCCAACGAAGGCGACGAAGCGCTCCAAATCGGCAACGTCGAATCCTCCTGCGGGTGCACCGCCGTCCTGGTTTCGGATAAAAAAGTGAACCCCGGCAATTCAGGGAAAATCAAAGTGACCTTCAAATCCGCGGGATACGCGGGCGAGGTCGTCAAATATGTCTACGTCGAATCCAACGATTCGAACTCCGGCCGGACCCAGCTCAAGATCCAGGCGGCGGTGGATGTTCCGCCCCAGCCGAAAATCGACCTGAACCAGTATACCTATGACGCGGGCCTGATCGTCGAGGGCGAGTCCCTGGAGACCACCGTTGTTGTCAGGAATCGCGGGGAGTTGGAGCTCTCGTTCGAATGCGCCCTCCCGGGAGCGACTTTTGCCGCGAAGGGAAAACCAGCCGTCTTCCCGGTCAAAGTCGCGGCCGGCAAGGAAGCGGAAATCACCGTCCGGTTCCCGCTCACGAACCGGGTGGGATTTGTCCGCGAATTCGTTCTTTTCAAGACCAACGACCCGCTCCGGTCGACGATCTCGATGACCCTCGGCGGGTATGTCGTGACGAAGCTTCAGCTGAAGCAGATTTTTGAGAAATACAAGTCCCTCATCAAATAGACCGCCGGCTTGGTTTGGGAACGAGCCGGACTGAGAAAAAGCCGGCTTCGGGCCGTCCCTTGAATTGAGATGCCGTTTTTCAGGGGTTCTTCAAAAATCGCCTACCTGGCCCTGAACCTGGCTCTCTGGGACCGATTGGCCTCGATTAAAAAGGTTCTGACGCGCTTCCCCGATCCGCTCGAGGCGTTTCGCGTCACCGCCGGAGAATGGCCGGCGTTCGGGCTCGGACCTTCCGCCGTCGAGCGGCTCTGCGCGCCCGGCCTTTTTGACCGGTCCGAAGAAGAATTTGACAGGTCTGCGGAGAAAGGATATTCTCTTTTGACTCTTGGGGACGTCGAATATCCCTCCCTTCTCAGGGAAATATTCGACCCGCCTTGCGTCCTGTATTGCGCCGGCCGGACCGATGTCCTCGAGAGGCCGGCGGTCGCCCTCGTCGGTTCGCGCCGGCCGACGCCGTACGGGCGGAACATGGCTGAACGCCTGGCCCGGGACCTGGCCGGGCGCGGTGTCGTCATGGTCAGCGGCCTGGCGGTCGGGATCGACGCCGCCGGCCACCAGGGCGCCCTCGACGGAGGGCTGACCGTGGCTGTGATGGGGTCCGGTCTCGATGTGCCGTACCCGAGGACCAACCGCAGGTTGTTTGACCGGATCGCCGCGGAGGGGGCCGTGATTTCCGAGTTTCCCCTGGGAACCGACCCGCTCGCGGCGAATTTTCCCCGGCGCAACCGGATCATCAGCGGCCTTTCCCGGGCGCTGATTGTGGTCGAGGCGGCCGAAAAGAGCGGTTCGCTGATTTCGGCCGGCTTCGCCCTCGAACAGGGCCGGGAGGTCATGGCCGTCCCGGGAAACGTCACATCCGAGGTGAGCCGCGGAACGAACGGCTTGATCAAGGCCGGGGCGAAACTCGTGGAGAACTGGAAGGACGTGGCCGAGGAGCTGCCGAGCCCGTTTCGGGAGGCGTTGTTGGCCCAGGAGCCGGGCGAGACGGCGCCCTTGCCGCTGCTTTCCGAGGCGGAAGCGATCGTTTGGGGACTTCTTTCGCCCGATGTCCCGGCCCACGTAGACGAATTGATGGAACGGACGGAGTTTTCGATATCGGAACTCCTGACGATATTGCTCGAATTGGAGATCAAGGGCGTCGCCGCCCAAGTCTCCGGGAAGCGTTATTTGAGGAGAATGTGATGGACAAGGCCTTGTTGATCGTCGAGTCGCCGGCCAAGGCCAAGACGATTAATAAATATCTGGGTCCCGGATACAAGGTGATGGCTTCGATGGGGCACGTTCGGGACCTGCCGAAGAGCAAGCTTGGAGTGGATGTTGAAAAGGATTTCGAACCCCAGTACATCGTCATCCCCGAGCGCAAGAAAGTCGTCGATGAAATCCAAACCGCGGCCCGGGCGGCCTCGTCGATCATCCTGGCGGCCGACCCGGATCGCGAAGGAGAGGCCATCTGCTGGCACTTGAAATCGCTTTTCGAAGACTCGAAAAAACCGGTTTTCCGTGTTCGGCTCCAGGAGATCACAAAACACGCGGTGGAGGAGGCCGTTCGGAACCTGGGCGAGGTCGACTATCATATGTTCGAAGCCCAGCAAGCCCGCCGTATCCTGGACCGGCTCGTCGGCTACAAGATCAGCCCGTTGCTCTGGAAAAAAATCGGTCGCGGCCTGAGCGCCGGGCGCGTCCAGAGTATCGCTCTCCGGCTCATCGTCGAGCGTGAGCGTGAAAGACAGGCCTTCAAATCCGAGGAATTCTGGACGATTTTCGCCCACCTGGACGCTTCCCTCCCGCCCCGGTTCAAGGCGGCCTTGTCCAAGATCGACGGGAAAAAAGCGAAGATTCCCGACGGCGCCTCGGCCCAGGCGATCGTCGACGCCCTAAGGGGGGCGGAATACGTCGTCCGGGACGTCTCGATCACGGAAAAGAAAAGAAATCCGCCGCCTCCCTATATCACGAGCACCCTCCAGCAGGAGGCCTTCCGGTTGCTCCGCTATCCCGTTAAGAGGACGATGTCCATCGCCCAGAAACTCTACGAGGGCATGCCGCTCGGCGAACGCGGCCCGATGGGGCTCATCACCTACATGCGCACCGATTCGGTCCGGATTTCGGCCGACGCCCAGGCCTGGGCCCGGGCGTATATCGAAAAAACCTACTCGGCCGCGCACGTCCCCGCTCATCCCCGCGTCCATGCCAATAAAAACCAGGCCCAGGACGCCCACGAGGCCGTCCGGCCGACCTCGCCGGAGTTGACTCCGGAAACCGTTCGTCCCTATCTGAAAAAAGAGGAATTCAGCCTCTATCAATTGATCTGGAACCGGTTTCTCGCCTCCCAGATGAGTTCGGCGGTCCTCGAGGAAACGGCCCTGGGCATATCCGCCGGCGAACGGTTCCTTTTCACCGCCAAGGGAGGCGTGGTTAAATTCAAAGGCTGGTGGGAGCTTTACCCCAAGCGGGAGGAAGATGAGGAGGATGCCCTTCCGCCGATCAAAAAGGGCGAAACGCTGACATTGGCCGAGCTCGAACCGAAGCAAAGCTTCACCCAGCCGCCGGCCCGCTTCACCGAAGGAACTCTTGTTAAGGAACTCGAGGCCAAGGGCATCGGACGCCCCTCGACCTACGCCCCGATCATCGCCACTCTTCAGAACCGGGTATACGTCGTCAAGGAGGAAAACAAATTCGTCCCGACGGACCTCGGCCTGTTCGTCACCGATTTCCTGGTCAAACAATTCCCCGACCTGATGGAATACAAGTTCACGGCTTCGATGGAAGAGGAACTGGACCAGGTGAGCGAGGGCAAGCTGGACTGGGTCGGGGCGATGCGGGATTTTTATACCCGGCTCGAAAAGGACCTGGCCGCCGGGGCCAAGGTCGAAAGCGTCGCCGGGACGGGGATCCCGTTGGACGAAAAATGCCCGAAATGCGGAAAGCAACTGGTCAACAAGGGCGGCCGGTTCGGCCGGTTCAAGGCCTGCTCGGGCTACCCGGACTGCGATTACTCGGATGACATCTACAAGAAGAGCGAGCCCGTTCCGCTCGAGGAAAAATGCCCGACCTGCGGCGCGAACCTCGTCCAGCGGACAGGCCGGTACGGGGTTTTTGTCGCCTGCTCGAACTACCCGAAATGCAAATACATCAAGGGCAAGGAAAAGGTCGACACGGGGATTGCCTGCCCCAAGGAATGCGGCGGAACGATTTTAAAACGGAAGACGAAGCGGGAAAAAATTTTCTACGGTTGCAGCTCCTTCCCTAAATGCCGTTTCGCCACGTGGGACGAGCCGTTGAAGGAACCGTGCCCGAAATGCGGCAAATCGTTCATCCTTCAAAAATCCACGAAAAAAGACGGGACGTACAGATACTGCCTCGACGAGTTCTGCGGCTGGCGCGACCCGGCCGCTCCTCCCGCCGAGCCTCATCCCCCCGCAGGGGAGGGGCACGGACATCCCGGGAAAACGGCCGCGGCGGACGCTTCGAAGCCGGATTCCGGCGGCGAACCAGAAAAGCCCTAGGCCGGAGGCGCCGTTTCGGAGCCATCGGAAATCGGAGGCAACGCCCCTGAGGGACGATCAGCCCGACGCGGCCGACGCTGAAAAAACCACGGGTCCGGAAGTCGACCTGACCTGGTCGGCGAGGTAATGCGCGATCGCCCGGTTCTACCACCGCGGCGGCGACGCCTGGACGCTGGCCGAGCATTCGGACATTCCGGAAAACCGGGACCTGGCCATCAGGGAGTCCTGCGACGGCTCCCATATCGCCTGCGAGTGCAAATCGAGCCGGTAAGTCCCGCCATTCTCCGGAACGAGTTCACGATGTTGACATCGTCCCGCGGGCGGATATAACATTCATTAACCGGAAAGAGTTGTCGTTTCTGACCCCTTGGATAAGGAGGGCGCAATGGGCGGAATGTTGATTACCCTGTTGTCGTTGGCCGTCATGGCCTCCGGCTTTCCCTCCATTCCTCAAACGATGTCTATCGAGGAAATCCTGAAAAAAGCCGAGGGCAAAATATCCGCCGCTGTCGATTCCCTCAAGAAGACGCCCGAAAACCCCTTCTTCGCTCGGACGGACGCCCCGCTCAAAACACAGGAGGAATTGGCCGCCGTTCGGGCGGAGACAATCGAGAAACTCCTGAAGACCGAGGGTTTCGACTCTCCGGATTATGACAAAATTATGAAACTGACCACGGAAATTCTTGTCAAAGCCCCCGACACAAAATCCGCTCAGATCGCCCATTGGAACATCCACACCTACTTTCTGATTTATGAAAATACCCGGGGAGCCAAAGATGCCCTGATGACCTATCTCTACAAGTACGAGGCCGATCAGTCCAAGCGGAAAGAGGCCTTTGACAAGTTGTCCATTTTTGCCGCGGAGGAAAAGGAATGGGATTTGGCCCTCTATTATTCGGAGAAATATCTGGCCCTGGAACCCGCTTCCAATCCCCGCGTTCTGAATAAGGCCCGGGCTTTAATCAATCTGGGATTTCTGGCCGAGGGAAAAACACTGCTTCGTCGCGTTGAAAAAGAGAATCCCGATTCCGTCGAGGCCAACCTGGCCCGATCTGCCTTGAATGAATTGGAGACGGCCAAGTTTGACCCGGATGTTCTGGCCGGATACCGGAAGACCATGGAGATCATGCGGGAAATCGGCGCCGCCGCCGAGATGTATTATGCGGAGCATTCGGAATATCCCCGGGCGATCAAAGACCTTTTTCCCGACTTCCTGAGAGAGCTCACCGAAAAAGACGCCTGGGGAGGCGCTCTCATCTGTAAAATCGACACGGACAAAGGCAGGTTTATCGTTGCCAGCTCCGGAAGCGACGGCGTATTCGAAGGGTTCGATCAGGAGGGGCTCTACCTCGATCTATCGGGGAAGGACCTCATTTTCGCCAGCTGGGACTTTATCTACGGCCCGCGACTGAAAACGCCCTAGGGATCGAACGGCTTCCCGGTCGCTGCCCGCGCCGGGCGCCGACAATCGATCCGGATTGAACCCCTTATGAGAAAATAAGCCCGGCCGATCGTCCTGTTTCTTTGGGGGGTGATGCGCCATCCGTGTACGCATCGCCCGAATGGTTTTCTCTTGATATATACACAAATACGTGTATACTAGGCATGAAACGGACGGAAATCGAATCGAGGCTCCGGGCGGCCGGATGGGCGCGCGTCCGTCGCGGCGGCCGCCACGACATCTGGCGCCGGGGCGAGCTCGAGCTGGCCGTCCCTCGGCACCGGGAGGTCAACGAGTATACGGCGAAGGCAATCCTGAAGACGGCGGAGGCCAAAGAACGATGAGATTCGCGGGCCGCGTGTTTAAATCGGGAAAATACTGGGCGGTCGAGGTCCCCATCCTCGATGTCGCGACTCAAGGGAAATCGCGGCCGGACGCTTTGGAGATGATCGCCGACGCCGTCGAAGCCCTTGTCGACCGGCCCGGATTCTCCGTGAGCGTGTTTGCCGGGATCGGGGACGAGTTCGAGATCGGATCTTCCGACGAGGCGGCCATGATGGCGCTTCTCCTCCGAAGGGCCCGGGCGAAATCCGGGTTGAGTCTGTCCCAGGTCGCCGCCCGTCTCGGCGAGAAATCCGTCAACGGTTATGCCCGTTATGAACAGGGAAAGTCCGTCCCCAGCATTAGGAAATTATCCCGGCTCTACGCCGCCGTCGGGCGGACGGGCGATTTCGTCATCAGCGAGAGCCAGGCCGGCTTCGGCCGGAATATGATTCGCCGGCGGATTCATTTACAATAAGAACGGGCCGGAATAGCCGACGCGGTGAGCATGCGCAAAAACATCGATGAATTTCTCGAGTACCTCCGGTACGAGAGGAACGCCTCGGTCCATACGATCGCCGCGTACCGGCGGGACCTTCTTCAATTAGCCGCTTATATGGACGGCCGAAAAATCCGGTTGTCTCAAGTTGACAACATCGTTTTGCGCGGCTGGCTGGCCGAGCTGCATGACCGGCGCCTCTCCAAAACGTCGGTTGTTCGCAAGCTGGCCGCCGTCCGTTCGTTTTTTCAGTATTGTCTCAAGCGCCGGATCTGCGACGACAATCCGGCCGGCGTTGTGACCCGGCCGAAGCTCGACAGCCCCGTCCCCAGCTTTCTCTCGGAAGGGGAGATCGGACAGTTTCTGGACCTTCCCGACAAGGACGAAAGACTCGGACCGAGGGACCGGGCGATCTTCGAGTTGTTTTATGCCACCGGCATCCGGGTCAGTGAGCTCGTCGGCCTTGACGTGGCCGACGTCGGACTGGACGAACGGCTCATCCGCGTCCGGGGCAAGGGCAAGAAGGAGAGAATCGTACCGTTCGGCCGGACCGCGGCCGCCTGCCTGGCCGCCTATTTCGAAACGTGCCCGAACCTCCGGAAAGGGAATTTTAACGAGCCCGCCGTTTTCCTGAATTACCGGGGCGAACGGATCACCCCCCGGTCGGTGGAACGTCTGGTCGCGAAATATATCCGGAAAACCGCCGTCCGGAGGAAAATCAGCCCGCATTCCCTGCGGCATTCGTTCGCCTCCCACCTGCTCGGCCGCGGGGCGGACCTCCGGGTCATCCAGGAATTGCTCGGGCACGAAAGCCTGGGAACGACGCAGAAATACACGCACATCGACCT
>CAYSGA010000041.1:0-1751 GCA_964430165.1 uncultured Eubacteriales bacterium | reverse complement strand
AATTGCTCGGGCACGAAAGCCTGGGAACGACGCAGAAATACACGCACATCGACCTTCCCCAGCTTCTCGACGTCTACCGGAAAAGCCACCCGCGGGCGTGAAAAGAAGAGGGGACAGGTCTTTAGCCCTGTCCCCTCTTTCACCCTTCCCGTCCCCTTTTGTTAACGCACTCTCTTCAATTCGTCTCCAAAGATTGTCGTCGGGCGGGATCGTCTCTCCTGTAAAAAATTGATATTAATAAAGATAAGAAAACACGAAAGTTGGCATGCCGCGTGCTTTAGAAGAGGGCGAAAGGAGGCTCAATATGAAGAGCTTTTGGACAAAAGGGATGGTTCTCGGAATCATCACCGCCCTCTTGGTCATTCCGGCCCTGGCCCAGCAGGCCGTGTCCCCCGGCAGCGGCGAAAAAGCCGCGGGCGGCAAGGTCAACTTGAACACCGCGCCGCTCGACGAGTTGCAGAAACTCCCCGGTGTCGGCACCGCGATCGCCCAACGGATCATCGATTTTCGTAAAATGAACGGCCCGTTCAAGAAGATCGAAGACTTGATGAAGGTCCGGGGGATCGGCGAAAAAACATTCCTTAAATTCAAGGATATGTTGACGGTCTAGGGTTCGGCGCTCCCTCGTTGCGGGGTCTTCCCGCTTCACGGCCCTTCCCCGAAAGGGGGGGGCCGTTGTTTATGCCGGGAGAAAGCGAACGAGGCGGGGTTTCATGGCGGCCAGCGCCCGGCCGCGATGACTGACCGCGTTTTTTTCGTCCGGGGCTAGTTGGGCGAACGTTTTGCGCAAGGGATGATAATAGAAGATCGGGTCGTATCCGAAGCCCGCGGCGCCCCGCGCTTCCGGGGCGATCGTTCCATGGACAACGCCGCGGACGGTGGCGACGATCCGGCCGTCCCGGCCCAACGCCATGGCGCAGACGAACCGGGCCCGCCGGCCGGAGCGGGGAATGGAAGCAAGCAGATGGAGGACTTTGGCGACGTTTTTCAGGTCCGTCGCTCCGGGCCCCGAAAACCTGGCGGAATAAACCCCCGGCCTGCCCCGAAGGGCCTCGATCTCCAGGCCGGAATCCTCGGCCAGGGTCAGGAGACCGCTTCCGCGGCTGTAGAATTCGGCTTTGGCCCGGGCGTTGGCCTCGAGGGTTTTCCCCGTTTCCGGACAGACGGATTTGATTCCGACGTCGGCGAGCGAAACAAAGCGGAGGGGCGGAGAGGCGAACGCGGCGGCGATCTCCCGGACCTTTCCCCGGTTCGTCGTCGCGATCAAGAGGGGCTTGTTCCGGAAGGGTACGGGCGTCATCGTCCGAGGGAGTCTTTAAGATAAGCGAGGGCGAACAGAATGACCAGAAAGATCGAATAGAGCGCGTATTTCGGCCGGACGAATAGTTTTTCCGGTTCCTCCATAATCTCCGCCTCCCGGAGCGTTTTCCGGAAGATCAGGGCGAAAAAGACGAGCAGAAACGGGGCGATAGCGAAAAAGGATTGAAGCTTGTAAGTCCAGCCGAACTGGAGGAAGGCGAGAAGGCAGATCAGAGCGCTGACGCTCATCCCGACCACAAGGGCCGGGCGGGAGTATTTCCGGTGCGAGAGCCGGTATTCCCCGGCCTTTTCCTTGAGGAAGCGAAATTCGGAAAGCCGTTTGGCGACCATGAGGAAATTGCCGAACGCCCACCAACACACGAGAACGGACACGGGCGGTAATTCTCCGGCCACGGCGAGCGCGGACCACCCGATGAGGAACCGGATCGGGT
>CAYSGA010000040.1:0-11009 GCA_964430165.1 uncultured Eubacteriales bacterium | reverse complement strand
CTCCATAGAGGTCCTTGTAAGGAATGGAATTGCGGTTGGGATATCCCTCGAATGTCGCCAACCCGGGAACCATGACCGTTTCGTAGCTTTGGAACAGGTCGACGGCGGGAATGACGACCTCCCGGCCGTCCTTGAGATAACGGGCTTCGTTTTTCCCTGCCAGAAGAACACCCCGCGGGCTCCAGGAAAATTTGTAACCGAACGGGTTGGTGCTTGCCTCCGGCGCCGGCAGACCCCCGCAATAAGACCGGAAACCCAGGACACGTCCGCCCCGGCTCCTGATGTCGTCGATGACCCGCATGGCTTCCATATGGTCGATTCCGGGATCGAGACCGACTTCGTTGAGAAGGACGATTCCCGCTTGTTTGGCCTCTACGTCCAGGGCCCTCATCGCGTCGCTGACATAGGATGTCGTGACCATGTTCTTTTTCTGCGCCAGACAAAAGCGGGCAACGACCGGATGAAAGACGTAGGGCACTAGACTGACCACGACATCGGCCGCGCCGATCTCGTTCTTCAGGGCGCTTTCGTTTTTTAAATCAAGGGCGAAGGCGCGGCCGCGCGGATGGGAACCGGCCAGGGCCGCGGCCTTGTCGGGTTCGATGTCGGCTACCGACACTTGGACATCGGGTTTTTCCAGAAAGAAACGGACCAGCGGGCCGGCGACAAAACCGGCGCCGAGAACAAGCACTTTTTTCATCAGCCTCTCTCTTTCGTTCCCGATTCAAAACCTCATAAAAACGATTTCATGTATTGATAATCCGGCGTGAACTCGCCGCGGAATAAAATCACCGCTTTTTTTATCGGGTCGGGCAAGTCACAGGAGGCAAAATCTCCCGAAAAATCCGCGTGAGCGATGGCCGGGATGAACGGTTTCAAGGTCTGGCTGAAGAAAACCGATGATTCCAGGGGAATTTCTGCCGGAAGGTTGTATACGGACATGACGACCGGGCCGACGCCTTCGACCCCATCGATCGCCGCGTTTCGGACGGGATCATAGACATACACCGGGTTTTGGGGGTCGGTGTCCTTCACCGTGCATTCGATCCCTCCCTCGATATCGCACGAAATGTCCCCGATGACCCTCAATTTCGGATGGGTCGGGCCGGCATATAAATCCCGGATGTACGCCTTGGAGACGAAATGCGGGTATTTCGGGGCCCAGTAGATGCCGTTGATGAGGAGATGGAGGAAAGGGAGATAGGATTCCAGGACCGGGACGAACTTTTCCGGGTGATCGTAATAATCCTGGAGGTCGAAAGGCTGTTCGGGATTCCGGGGACGGACCAGGTGTTCCTCCCGAAAGACGACTTTGTATAGACGGTGGGCGGAATAATTCCCGGAAGAAATAAAGGACGGAAACTCCTCCGGGACGACTTCCACTTCCGGCAGGATGTCGAAGATTTCCTGGGCGCCTTGGGAGACATGGCCGTATCCCGTGAAGCCGCAGACGAAGGGAACGAGGTGCTCCGGCAGGCCGTCCTTACGGATCCCTTCTCCGATTTCGTCGACGGTTTCCTTCGCCTCCACCAGGCTCACGTACTCAATCATGCGCCGCACGGGACCGAAGGGATGCGGCAGTCCCTCGGCATCCAGCCGCTGGGCCAGGGCCCAAAGGGATTCGATCATTCCGGCGGCACCCGCCTGACGGCCGAAAAAGACCAGGCGCCGCCCCCTCTCGTCGACGATCTTTTCATAATCGATCAAGGTGCATTTCACCTCCGCCATGCGCCGCAGCATGGGCATGTTGGCCTTCTGACCCTTGATCGTATGGGAAAAAAAGACGTAGACCTTGTCCTTTTCGAAAAAGGACTCCGGCATTTCCTTGATGCCGAGGATGATCGTGGCCGGCGATATGTCTTCCTCCACCTTGGCTCCTTCGCGCTTGAAATCGTCATCGACGAACACTCGGATCGGCGCCGGCTGGACAAGAAATCTCACGCCGTTCTCTTTCACGAGTTCGCGGACATGGCTGGGGATGAGGGCGACCCGTTTCTCGAAGGGGTTTCGATCCTCGCGACGAAGGGCGATCACGTTTTTCATAGGACACCCATAACTGATTGATTTAAGGAGAATTAAGCTACATTATGGCACAAATTCGGGACGCGGTCAAATCCGGTTCTTCTTTTTCGGGAACGGAGCCGCTATAATGAATGCCCCATGATCCGATTCCACAACACCCTCAGCGGCCAGACCGAGGAATTCCGATCCCTCACTCCCGGCGAAGTCCGGGCGTATACCTGCGGGCCGACTGTCTACGACCTTCCCCACATCGGCAATTTTCGCGCCTATGTTTTCGAGGACTTGCTCCTTCGGTTTCTCCGGTTTTCCGGATACAAGGTCGTCCAGGTCATGAACCTGACCGACGTGGACGACAAAACCATCCGCGGCGCCCGGGAGGCCGGCGTTTCCCTCCGGGAATACACCGAGCCGTTCACCCGGGCTTTTTTCGCCGGCCTCCGGACTCTCCAGGTCGAGCCGGCCGCCCACTATCCCCGGGCGACCGACCACATCCCCGAAATGGTCGTTCTCATCAAAGGGCTCCTGGACAAGGGCGTGGCCTATCGCAAGGACGGGTCGATCTATTTCAACATCTCCAAATTTCCCGCTTACGGACGGCTTTCCGGAATCGACCTCGAAGACCTCCGGACGACGTCGCGCATCGGCGCGCGTCTGGAAACAGACGAATACGAAAAAGACAGCGCCCACGATTTCGCCCTATGGAAAGCGCCAAAGGAGGGCGAGCCTTCCTGGGACACGGAAATCGGCCCGGGACGGCCCGGCTGGCATATTGAATGCTCGGCTATGAGTACTAAGTATCTGGGTCCGACGTTCGACATCCATTGCGGCGGCGTGGACAATATCTTCCCCCATCACGAAAACGAAATCGCTCAATCCGAGGCGTTTTTCGAAAAGCCGTTTGTCCGCTACTGGCTCCATTGCCATCACCTGGTCGTAGACGGCGAAAAGATGGCCAAATCCAAAGGCAATTTTTACACCCTCCGCGACCTTGTCGAGACCCGGGGAGTGGATCCCTCCATCCTCCGGATGTTTCTCGTCTCTACTCATTACCGGAAGGTTCTGAATTTTACCTTCGACGCCCTGGACCAGGCAGCGTCCGCCCTGAAGCGCATCAAGGCTTTCGTCTATGAACTCGAGCACCGCCCCTTCACCGCCGCCGAAACAGCCGTCGCCGGGTCTTTGATCGCCGCGGCGGAATCGAAATTCCGCGAGGGTCTGGGAGACGATCTCAACGTCTCGGCCGCCTTCACCGCCCTGTTCGATCTGATCCGCAAGGCTAATGCGTTGATTCAGGAAGAAAAAATCGGGGCGAATGAGGCAAAAGCCCTCCTGTCCTTCGTCTATCAGATTGACGGCGTGCTGGCCGTCCTTCCCGAACGCCGGGAAGACACGATCTCCGAAGCTCTCCGGGCGAAAATAGAGGAACGCGAGCGCGCCCGAAAGGCCGGAAAATGGGCCGATGCGGACCGCCTCCGCAAGGAACTGCTCGAGGCGGGGATCGTGCTGGAAGATACGAAGGACGGAATCCGCTGGAAAATCTCGCCGAAAACCGGATCGAATTAGGCCGCCGCGGCGAAGAGGCGGCCGTCCGTTACCTTGTCGGGATGCGCTTCCGGGTCGTCGAACGCGGATTCCGCTTCGGCCGGGGGGAAATCGACGTCATCGCCCGTGACGGCCCGACCCTGGTTTTCGTCGAGGTCAAAACACGGACCGACCCCGATCTCGGTTTTCCCGAAGAAGCCGTGACGCCGAGCAAACGCCGTCAAATCCGGAAAGTCGCGCTCGGGTATCTCCTCGAACATCCCGATTTGTTCGATGTCCCCTGCCGGTTCGACGTCGTCGCGGTTGAATTCCGGAGTGACAACCCGCCTCTGATCAGACACTTCCGCGATGCATTCTGATTCCTTCGGAATGCGTGTCGCGGGTGTCCATCGCGGCCTGAGCAGGACAGGCGCTTTTCCGACGCGTTTTAAATCAGAATCTGTACCGGGCGCCGAAAATGATATTCCGGCCCGGTTCGTACACCCCGTCGGGATCCGGCCGCCCAAGGAACGCCTCGTTGAAGGCGTTTTTCACGAGGGCGTAGACGCCGATCGAAGGAAAATCATATCCGATCCGCGCCTGGACATAGGAATAGGACGGAATGGTGATTTCAGCCGCACCCGGATTGTCTTTATCAGCTTGATAAAATCCCGAAATTTCGAACGACAAGTTGCGTAACTGGAACCGGCTTCCCAGCTGCGCACGTAACGGCGTGATATCATTAATCGGTTCCTCCGTCGCCCGGCTTTCGCCGTTCATGGCGGAACAATTGCCGAAGATCTTCCACCCGTTCAAAGGATAATATTCAAATTCGAACTCGACGCCCGTGATCAGGACGTCCTCCACGTTGAGGTAAGTATAGACCTTGTCAGAGACAAGGTACCGGTCGATTAAATCGTCGATCCTGTAGCGAAATCCATACAAGCCCGCAAAAAATCGTTTCCCAACATATCGGACGCCGATATCGCCGTTGGCACTCGTTTCAGGCGTGAGATTCGGCTGGGCGATAATGACGCCGCGGCCGGTGATCCCCGAGTAGAACAACTCGCTCAGGCCCGGCGTGCGATAAGCCCGGGAGACGTTGGCGAACATTGTCCACCGGTCGGTCAACCGGTAGGAGACACCGAAGAAACCGGTGACCGCCTCCGTATTCGACTCCGATGTTTCCGTGCCACCGCCGGGATTTGCGCTTTGGGAGATCGTGTCATATCGGACGCCTGCGATCAGGTCGATATTGTTGATCCCGGCATAATCGGCCGAAAGATAGAAGCCAATATCGCGGCGCTTCCCGTCCGTATAGGGAGTTTCGTCGACGGTTTTCGTAATGACGCCGGAGGAGTTATACGACACCTCGGTGTTGATGGCCCCGGCAGCCGCCCTCCCAAACAAGTCCATGCCCCCGGTCACGCGAAAATCTTCGCCGAAGGTTTTGGAATAGGACAACTGGGTCCCGTATTCCGTGCTTTCGGTCTTGGCGTAACCTTCCTTGGAAACGTAGCCGTCGGACACGCCGCCGATATATCCGGTGATCGTATTGGTCCGCGTTTCTAGGAAATTCGGATTGGCATAGGCCATGAAGTTCAACTCGCCGCCGGCGACTTTCTTTTCCGTCCAGTGCAGTTGGGCCAGGTTCTGGTTTTCCCGGGGATACCAGGTCGGTTTGGTCGAGGCGTTGTTAGCCGCTTTGCCGATGTCCGTCCCGCGGGCCAGGAGAAAGCTCAGGTCGATCCGGCGGGCTTCGGTTTCGTACGCCGCCCGCCCTAAAAATCCGGCCTGGCCGTATCGCGACTGGCCGACTAAGCCATCCGGCGATTCATAGTCATCCGCTTCGTTGTTTTGTCCCGAAAGATAAAACGAAAAGGGGCCTTTTTTCCCGGTAAGGCTGAGGCCGTATTCGGCGTTGGCGTTGTTTGTACCGTAGCCGGCATGGACGTTCCCGTGAATCCCGTCCTCCTTGGCCGCCTTGGTGAAGATGTGGATGACTCCACCGATCGCGTCCGAACCATAGAAAATGGACGATGGGCTGCGCAGGATTTCGACCCGGTCGATGTCCTCGGGGTTGATGTACGAGGCGTTAGGCCCCGTCCGCCGGTCACTGGCGACCCGGGCGTTGTCGATCAGAATGAGGATGCGGTTCCGGGCCAATCCCCGGATCGACGGGACCATCGAAAACCCTCCGGTTCCCAAAGGGGCGACACCGATCGCTTGTCCCAGTGCCTCGGTGAGATTCGCCGCCTGATTTTCCCCAAGGGACGTGGACGATAACACCGTCGCGGCGGCCGGAATCCGGGCCGTCGGCGCCGGGTAGCGCAGCGCCGTGACGACGACTTCCTCGTTCTGCCGGATCAGCGCAGTGAGCGTCAGCCGCACCGGGGTTCCGAACGATTTCGCCGGAAGCAGGAAAAGCCCGTCGGAGTAATCAGGATGGACGACCTCCAGGACGTTACGATCGGCCTTTTCCAGGATCAAGACAAACGACCCGTCGTCGCCGGTCGTTGATTTCGCGCCGCTTTCCCGGTGCAGGACGACAGCCCCGGAGACCGGTTTCCCGCCAACGCTCATGACCGTTCCGGTGATTTCGACCGGATTCACTCCGGTGACCGACGGGAGCGGCTCGCCTGCCGGAAGAAAGAGAAATCCGACGACCAACCATATGATTAAAAGAAATAATGTTTTCATGACCTCGGATTATGATACCGCCTTTCGCAGAATGCAAATTTTAGCTCCATCCCCGCGGCATGAATCAGGCTTCCGATAAAGCACGGCGGGCCGGCCGGTTACCCTTCCCGCAAACGCTCGACGGCCGACCGGTCCGGGCATTTCTTGAGGATTGCCCGAACTGATTTTTTCAGGACCGGATGGGCGGCGCCCGGGGCGATTTCAGCCAGGGGGACAAGGACGAAACGGCGTTCGGGCAGACGCGGATGCGGGATCGTTAGGTCCGGGGTTTGCAAAATCGTGTCCTCGCCCAGAAGAATGTCGATGTCGATCAGCCGGGGGCCGTTTTTCCGTCCGGGTTTCCGGCCCATTTCGGTTTCGACCGTTTTCACCGCCTTTAAAAGATCCAACGGGGAAAGTCCGGTTTCGATTTCGATCGCCTGGTTGAGAAACCAGGGTTGTTTTTTAAACCCAACCGGCTCGGTTCTGAAGATCGAGGAACGGCGGATGACCCGGACGTTTTTCCCTCGAAGCCGGCGGGACGCCACGGCAAGATTCTCAGACGAATCGCCGGTGTTGCTTCCGAGACAGAGGAAATACCTCACGAACTCTCCCGTTCAGTTATAATCTTCCTGGACCGCCCGGTCCTCCTTCATCAGGTCGCCGGCAACCTCTTCCATCCTCGTGTCCTTCCAGAAGGAGAGCTTTTTGTGGGTCTGGGCGTACTTCAACGGGATCGGGTGCGTCCCGACAACGACCGGGATCCCGAATTTCGTCTCTATGAATTCCTTGAACCGCCGGATGTTCGGGCAGGGCGGATACCCGACGATGAGGCCCGTGGCGAGATGGATGACTTCGGCCCCGTTCTTCTTCATTTCCTCCGGGACGTATTCGACGTTCCCGCCGGGGCAGTCGCCGCAATAGCTGTACCCGACGATTTCGACGGGTTCGTCTTTCGGGTACCGCGAAAAGGCGCCGGCCCGTTCCCGCAGGGCCCGCAGACATTTTCCCCCGCCGCAGGTCTTATACCGGCCGCAGATGATGATTCCGATTTTTTTCACGGAGGCCTCCTCTGCCGAAAATGCGAAGGTGTTATTATAGCATCCCCCGCGGAAATTTTTTTCCGCGTGAATTTATCGGGTTGCTTTTTATAAACCCTTTTCATAGGATAGTCCCTTCCGCATCTTATCCCCGCGAGGAGAAAGGGATGGCTGCTTATATTTTTCTCGACAACGGCGCGACATCATTCCCCAAGCCCGAAGAAGTCTACGACTTTATGGACAATTTTTACCGGAAAGCGGGAGTCAATCCCGGACGCTCGGGTTACGACCTCTGCCTCGAGGCCGGAGAGGTCGTCGAAAATACGCGCAAGCAACTAACCCGGTTTTTCAACGGGACCGACCCAACCGGCTGTGCTTCGGCTACAATTCCACGGACACCCTGAACTTGGCCCTCTGGGGCTTGCTCGACGAAGGTGACCACGCCGTCACGTCCATGATCGAACACAACTCCGTGCTCCGGCCGCTTTACCACCTCACCCGCGACCGCAAGGTCGAAGTCGACATCGTCCCCTTTGACGGACGCGGGTTCGTCGACCCGGATGAAATCGAAAAGCGCTTCAAACCGAACACCCGCCTGGTTGTCATCAATCACGCCTCCAACGTCATCGGAACCGTCCAGCCGGTTCGGGAGATCGGCCGGCGATGTCGCAACCGGGGCATCCTCTTCCTCGTCGACGCCTCCCAATCGGCGGGCAAGATCCCGGTCGATCTGGAGGCCGACTTTCTCGACGTCGTCTGCTTCACCGGCCACAAGTCGCTCCTCGGGCCCATGGGGATCGGCGGGCTATACGTCCGGGAAGGCGTTGAAATCAAACAGACCCGGGCCGGCGGCACGGGCGTTCGTTCCGCCCAAAAATTCCATCTCGAGGAATACCCATACCGGCTGGAATACGGGACGCCCAACCTGCCCGGCATTGCCGGACTGCACGCCGGGGTGAAATGGATCGAAGCCCGGGGCGTGGACGCCCTCCATCACCAGGAAATGGCCCTGGCCGAAAAACTCCTAGCCGGATTAAGGGAAATCCCCCGGGTCAAACTGTATTGCCTGGATGACCTCCGCGACCACATCAGCGTCCTGTCCTTCAACATCGAGGGGATGGCCGCGGCTGATGTCGGAACGATGCTCGACGTCGACCACAACATCGCCTGCCGGACCGGCCTCCACTGCGCTCCCCTAGTCCACGAGCGTCTCGGGACGGACAAGATGCACGGCGCGGTCCGGTTCGGGATCGGGCCGTTCAACACCGCGGAGCACATCGAGACGGCCGTCAAGGCCATCGGCGAAATCGCTTCGATGAAGAAGCGCTGAGGCCCTTCGGGCGGGATCTCCGTCCGTTTTTCAGACGCAGCCGTCCGGTTTGGGCAACCCGGCCAGCTTGCAGGCTCCTTTGGCCGGGCCGGAGGGGAATAGTTCGTAGATGTGCTTGAGGGTGAGGCCCGTGGTCTGACAGATCTTGCGGACCATCGGAGCAAGCTGCTTTTCCTGATAAAATCCGCGGATATATTCGATGACGGCCCAGTGATCGGGCCCGAGTACCTCAATCCCTTCTTCACGCTTCGCCAGAAACGCGGCGACGGTTTTATTCCATTCCTCCGGGCGCTCCAAAAAACCCTCCTCGTTCAGGACGATCGTCTTTCCCTCAACTTCAAATTCGGTCATCCGAAATGCTCCTTTGCGGGGGGGGGGTAAATATTTCGCCCCCTGCTTTCATTCGAACGGGAGCCGGACGATGAAATCTGTCCCCGATCCGGCTTCGCTCCGCGCCTCGATCGTTCCCCCGTGAAGAAGGACGACATGCTTGGCTATCGAAAGCCCCAGCCCCGTCCCGCCCAGTATCCGCGACCGGGATTTGTCGACCCGGTAGAAGCGTTCGAAAATACGGGTCAGGTGTTCGGCCGCGATCCCCGGCCCCGTGTCCCTGACCTTGAGAACCATCAGGCCTTTTTCGGCCGACAGTGTGACCGTCACGCCGCCTTGATCGGTATACTTCACCGCGTTGTCGAGAAGGTTGATCAGAAGCTGTTCGATTTTAGCCGCGTCGGCCCGGATGAGCGGCAGGGCCGGCGCCGCGTCAAGGCGCAAAATCAGGCCTTTTTCCCTCGCCCGGGCCGCGAATAATTCTTCCACCCCCCGGGCCAAAACCGCCATGTCCACGTCGTCCAGGTCGAGCCGGGCCTCGGGCGATTCGAGCTCGCCCAGTTTCAGAAGATCGTCGACGATCAACCGCATCCGGATCACGTGCCGGCGCAGGATGTCCCGGGCTGCCGGGTCGTTCGCCCGCTCCGCGTCCTCCAGCAGCTCCAACGCCCCGGAGATCGCCGCAAGAGGCGTCCTTAATTCATGAGACGCGTTGATGATGAAATCCTTTTTCATGTCGTCGACCCGGCGCCGTTCGGTCACATCGTGAAGAAGGAGGACGATTCCGTCCTGAATCGGAAGATAGCTCGTCGCGGCAAGGACGTTCTTGTCGCCGATTTTGACATCGGCGACTCGGCCTGTCCTTTCCGCCCGCGAACGGTCGATGAGGTCCTGGAGCCCGGCGCTCCGGACGGTTTCCAAATAATTCCGGTTCTCCCCGGCCGCCTTCGGAAACAAGGATTGAAACGCCTCGTTGGAGAGGAGAATCCGGCCGTCCGTTCCGATGACGGCCAGACCCTCCCGGATCGAGGCGATGACGTTCCCGAGTTCTTCCTTCCGGCGGCTCAAGTCCTGGAATTGGGCGTCCAATCGGCCGGTCATGGAGTTGAACACGTCGGCCAGGGCTTTGAATTCATCGCGCCCGCCGATACGGACCTTCACCCCGAAATCCCCGTCGGCGACTTTTTGTGAAGCGCGAACGAGCGCCTGGATGGGGCGGGTCAGGTGGACGGTGAAAAGAAACGCGGCCAGGAGGGACAGGGCCGTCACGATCAAGATCGCCCGCAAAATTCCCCACCGCAGTTTTCCCAACAACGCTTCCACGTCCCGGGTGAACACGCTGAGACGGATGGCCGCCCTGACGACCCCCGAATCGTTCTTCAGGGGAATCCCGACGTACACCATCCGGTCCTTGACCGTGGAGCTGAACCGCTCCGACCGGCCGACCTTCCCTTCCAGGGCGTCAGCCACTTCCGGGCGGTACCGATGGCTCTCCATCCCCGCGGGGTCTTTCTCCGAATCGCCCAGGACGACTCCGTTGAGGTCGATGACCGTCACCCGGGCTTCGATTTTCCGTCCTTCTTCGATCAGGAACGATTCGAGATCGGCCGCCGGCCCGTCAATCAGTCGAAGAACATCGGGCGTTATCGCCTGTCCGACATGTTCCAATTCCGTCGCCAGGCGCCGGTCGTAATGCGACCGGATGATCCCGAACGAAATAAAGGTCACCAAGGCGCTCAAGGCGAGGATCATCAGCCCGAATCCGCCGATAATCTTCAGAAAAAGGCCTCGGTTTTTCATGGTTTTGCCGGGGAACCCGACCGTTATAACCCAAAATCCGGATTCTGGCAATTGCCGGCTGATCCCCCGCCCCCCGGCCTTCGTGAAGAAAGACGACCATCGACACGGGCCTCGGCATCCGGCCGACTCGTCTCGGCCCCGAGTTGGTTAAAAAGATTCGGCGGCCGGAAAACCCAGGGCTCGCTCCGCCGCTGAATCACTTCAGTGATCGCAGAAATTGCCGCCGATCTCGAGCGTTCCGGCCAGGAAGTCCGCCGCCAAGCGCTCCGGCGTATCCACGGGAGCGC
>CAYSGA010000039.1:0-11187 GCA_964430165.1 uncultured Eubacteriales bacterium | reverse complement strand
ACAAGCTTCCTACAAAGGTATCTCCCGAAATGGTGTGACCAGCCATGATTGGGGCGCTACGGGCGGCAGTTTTGTCTTTGTCCGCCGAGCTGAAAAGCAAAAAGCCTGGTCGCCGTTGATCTGAAATTTCTGTGAAGTCGACCCCTTGAATATGTGATAAAAACGACCGAATTTGGCTGAAAGATACGGATCAGGACTGAAAACTAACGGAAGACCAAAATCCTGTGTTTTCAGGGAAAATCAATGCCGGGGACGGGAATCGAACCCGTAGGCCCCTTACGGGGCGAGGGATTTTAAGTCCCTTGCGTCTGCCAATTCCGCCACCCCGGCAGAGCGTTTATGAATATAACCGAGTCCGATGATTTTCTCAATCGATTTAGGGCTTGCTGCACGCTCCATTTTCAAGCCGAAAAAATCGAGAACCGAAGGCAGGCTTCTGGGATCGATTCCCGAACGGGAATTCAGGCCTTCATCCGCTTTTCGCCCTTTCGGGCGATGATGATCGCATACATGGCCGGGACAACCACGAGCGTTAAAACCGTGGTGAACGTCAGCCCGAAGATGATCGTCCAAGCCAGCGGATTCCAGAACGCGGCGTTGTCGCCGCCCCAATAGAATTGAGGATTGAGACGGGTGAACAAAGTTTCGAAGTTGAAGTTCATCCCGATGGCCAGAGGCAGAAGCCCGAGAATCGTCGACAGCGCGGTCAGAAGGACGGGGGTCAACCGGATCGAGGCTGCCTCGACCAAGGCTTCCCGTTTATTTTCATACTTGGCGTAGATTTGGTCCGTATAGTCGATGATCAGGATGGCGTTTTTGACCACGATCCCGGCGACGGCGATGATTCCCATCCCGGTCATCATGACCGAAAACTCCAGTTTGAAGATCGTGAAACCCAGGAGGACTCCGGTGAAGCTGAAGAATATCTGGCTGATGATGATCCCCGGTTTGGCCAGGGAATTGAATTGCCCGACCAGGATGACGAAGATGAGGAAGATGGCGATGATGAGGGCCTTGCCGAAGAAACTCCCCACTTCCTTCTGCAGATCCTGTTCGCCGGTGAAATCTACGGCGTATTGCGGCCTGAGTTCGAATCGCGGCAGCTCCCGCCGGATCGTTTGAATGATCTGATTGGCGTTATATCCCGTCAGGACGTTGGAACTCAGGGTGATGACCCGCTTGGCGTCGATACGAGTGATCCCGCCGGTGCTGCTCAGGTTAAAAACCCGGGCGACCGCTGAGATCGGGATCTCCTTGGCCGGATTTCCGCCGCGGGCATTGACGGTCACGGTCTGGCTCAACAGGGCGTCGAGATCGTCGCGGTATCGGCGGGCGAGGCGCAATTGGATCGGATACTCCTCCTCGCCTTCCTTGAATTTCGAGATCTCGCTCCCGTAGATCGCCGTTCGAAGCGCGGCCCCGATCTGGGCGGTGGACAAACCCAGGCGGTTGGCTTTCTCCCGGTCGATTTCCAGGATGATCTCGGGCTTGCTGACTTCCATGCTCGACTTGAACCGTTCGATGCCTTGAATCCCCAGACCGGCGATGAATTCCTGAAGCCGGGCGGTCGTCGAGATCAATTCGTCGATGTCTACGCCGCTAATCTCGATGTTGATCGGGGCGCCCGACGGGGGCCCCATGGCTTCCCGGTCGATACGGATTTCGGTCCCGGGGACGTTCTTCAAGTCGCGGCGGAGATCGTCAAGAAGCTGTCGGGTGGATTTCAAACCCTTCCGGTACTTGAATTCGACGAACGAGACCGTGATCTTGGCCAGCTTGTCCTGGGTGGACCGCTCAAAGAGGCTGCCGCCGGCATTGACGGCCACGTTGGAGACGATGGATTCCACATCGGGATTGTTGGCCCCGATGATCCGCCGGACCCGGGTTTCCACTTCCCGGCAGACGCGGTCGGTGACTTCGATATGGGTCCCTTCCGGCATCGTCAGATAGACGTAAAGGGCGTTGGGATCCCCGCTAGGGAAGAACACGATCCGGGGCGGGCTGATCCGCATCAGCATGAAAGAGGAGAGGAACAGAACCATGACGGCGGCGACGACCGCGTAAGGACGCCGGCCCTTCAGACAGAAGGTCAGAAGCCGGCGGTAAACGCGCATGAAGGCGGGCATGATCGTGTTTTGGAATCGACCGATCCAGCGTTCGAATACGAATTTGGACAGGAAATAGAGAAGAACTCCAAAGGCCAAAAAGTTCGCCAGGATCATCGGTCCGACGACGTAGAATACGACGGCCATAGCGATCGCGGCGCCGGACCAGATCAAGGCCCGCCGGGAGAGACGGGGCCGGGCCGCCGTGTGTTCCCGGGGTTGATATTTCATGAAGGCAACGGCAAAGACGGGGTTGATGAAATAGGCGACGAAAAGGGAGGCTGTCAACGACAGGATGATGGTGATCGGCAGATAAGACATGAATCTTCCGGCGATCCCCGGGGTGAAGATCAGGGGGAAGAAGGGGGCCATGGTGGTCAGCGTCCCGGAAAAGACGGCCGGGGCGACTTCGCCCACGGCTTTCTTCGTGGCCGGGATGATCGGGAGGTTCTCCGTTGTCATGAAATGCCTGTAGATGTTTTCCACGACGACGATTGAATTGTCGACGACGATCCCGAGGACGAGAATAAAGGCCATCAGGACGACCTTGTTGAGGGTGAATCCGATCAAAGGGAGGAAGATGAACGACAACAGCATAGACAGCGGGATGGCGATGCCGACGAAGATGGCGTTGATCCGGCCCATGAAGAACATCAGGACAAAAACGACGACCACGAATCCGAGGATGATGGTGTTGAACAGGTCGCTGACCCCGTTGCGGGTTTTCCGGCTGCTGTCGCCGGACAGGGTGACGATCAGGTTCTCGGGCGCCGAGGTCCGGAAATCGGCCAGGATGGCCCGGATCTTATCCGAGGCCTCGATCAGGTTTTTGCCGCCTCTCTTGATGACGTTGAGGGTAATGACGTCCCGCGAATTCAGCCGGGAAAAGCTCTCCCGGTCCTTGAATCCGTCCCGGATTTCGGCGATATCGGCGAGGGTGATACCGTCCTGAAGGATAATCGCGCCGATCTGGGACACGGCGGTGAACTCGCCGACGATCCGGAGGTTTCGCCTCATGCCGTCCGCATCGATCTGACCGCCCGACAGAATCAGGTTTTCCGAAGCGACGGCGTTGCGGATGGTGTTGAAATTGAGCCCGGCCGCCTGCATCTTGTAGAGATCGACGTTGATCTGGATCTCCCGGTTGAGCGCTCCGGCGATATCCACCCGGGTGATTTCCTCGAGGCCTTCAATCCGATCCTGCAAGTCTTCGGCCAGCTCCTTCAACCGGACGAGGCCGAGGTCGCCGGTCAGGTTGATGTAAAGGACGGGGATCTCGGACAGATCGATCCGCCGGATCTGAGGGTCCTGGATGAGATCGGTGGGAAGCTGGCTCCGGGTGTCATCGACCGCCTGCTTGACGTCCTGATAGGCCTGCATGTCGGCGGCATTGATGTCGAACTCGATGAAAATCGAGGAATAATCCTGAATGGAATTACTGCTGATCTTTTTGACCCCGTTGATCCCCTTGAGGTGTTTTTCGAGGGGCCGGGTGATCAGGTTTTCCACGTCCGCGGGGGAGGTGCCCGGATAAATCGTGCCGATCCTGTAGTAGGGAAAGACGATTTCAGGCAGCTCTTCCTTGGGGGTCGCCTGGTACTGCATGATCCCGAAGAGAACCAGCATGATCATCAGGATGAAGACGGTCGTCCGGCCGTCGACCGCGAAACTGGAGGGTTTGAATTCCCGAAAGCTCATCGATCTTCTCTCTTCCTGTTTCGGTTCGGTCCCGCGATCACCTGGAGGATTCCCCGACGATCAGGGATCGGCCGTCGGTCAGTTTTTGGAACCCGAAGGAAACGACGGACTCTCCGTCCGACAGCCCCTCCAGAATTTCAACCCGATTTTCAGAGTCCATCCCGGTCCGGACGATCCTTTTCCGGGCGGTCCACTTGCCTTCCTTTGACTCGGCGACGAACAGGAACTTCTCGACGCCGGTCTCCTGGACGATGTTCTCCAGGACGGTCAAGGCCTGAGGGTTGCGGTAATCGGTGATCGTCAGGACAGCCATCATGTTGGGTTTGAGCCGGTTATCGCCGGGGAGGAACACTTCGATCTGAAACGTCCGGTTCCGGGCGTCGATGACCTGGGACACGGCTTCGATTTTTCGGTCGAACTCCAACCCGGCGACCGGGATCCGCACCGTGACGGCGTCCCCGCGATGGATCTTGGTCGCGAAATTTTCCGAGAGAGCCGCCCTGACTTTCAGCCGGGACATTTGAATCAGCCGGAAGGCTCCGAACCCCGCGGCCGCCGATTCCCCTTCCTTGATGAGGATGTCGTCCACGGTCCCCGCGATCGGGGCGGAGATCTTTGTCATGGCCAGCTGTTCGTTCAGCGTGGCCAGGCGTCTTTCGAGCGATTCCTTGCCCGTTTTGGCCTGGAGATATTCCACCTCGCTGCCGATTTTCTTCTGCCAGAGGCGCTCGCGCTTCTCGAAAATCGTCCGGGCCAGGCTCAGGGACGATTCCACTTCGGCGATGGAGCTTTGGAGGACGGAAGCGTCCAGTTCGGCCAGGAGCTGTCCCTGTTTGACGGAGTCGCCGATCGCGACATGGATTTTCTTCACCGCGCCCGGAGAGAGCGGGGAAACCATGATGTTTTTCTCCGATTCCAGCATGCCCTGCGCGTTCAGGACGTGGAGGAAGAGGGCGGGACGGACGGTTTCGATCAGGACGGCGACCGGAGGTTCGGCCGCGACCGGCCGCGTCCCTTTGGCGGCGGACCCGTTCTTGAGAAGAGTGATCCGTGAAGTCAGGGCGTCCCGCTGTTTTTCCAGACGGGACAATTCGGCCGAGGGGTCGGACGGGCCGCAGGATATCAGGGCGGCGGCCGCACCGGCGGCGAGGGTGAGACGGAAGATGGTTTTATTCATGTCAGTATTCCTTCAGGATCGGTCGGAGATCGTGGTGAGCCGATCGAGTTTGTTCAGGGCGGTGAGAAAGTCGGACAGGGCTTGGATGTATCCGGACTCGGACTGGAGAAATTTTTCGTGGGCCTGGCTCAACTCCATGCTGGAGGAGAGGCCTTCCCGGTATTTTTCGAGGGTCGCCTCGTAGACTTTTTCGGTCAGGCGCATATTGTCTTTCATCGTTTGATAGTTGTCCCGGGCGGAAAACAGACGGGCTTTGGTCTGCTCGACTTCGAGCTGAACGCCCCGGGCGGCTTGAAGGGCGGCTTGGTGGGCCTGGTCGGCGGCCAATCCGGCCTGTTCGACGCGGGCGCTCTGGGCTCCGCTTCGGAAGATCGGGATGCTGATGTTCAAGCCCAGAATCTGGAAGGGGAACCACTTTTCGCTGGAGCGGAAAAAATCGAAACGGCTCCGAAAGGCGTTCTGTTGGAAGGTGAAAAAGGCCGAAACCGCGGGCCAATATTTGGCCCTCTCGTTTTTCAGGGCCATGTCCGCCAGGCGGGCCTGCCCTTGGGTCAGTTGATAGTCGATGTTGGACTCGAGATTGAATTCGGCTTGGAGCGATTCGTCCGTTTCGGCCCCGGCCAGGACGTCGGCCAACGTGTCCGTCAACCGGATCTCCTCGTCCAGATCCAAGCCCATCTGGAATTTGAGAAGCTTGGCGGCGACGGCCTTTTGCCGGCCTAAGGTCTGGAGACCGTTCCGGATCTGGTTGACGGTGATCTGGAGAAGGTCAGCGTCGGTGTCGGCGAGAAATCCTTCCTTGTTCAGTTCCCGGACCTCGCCGGCGGTTTTTTCGACGCTATCCAGGCTCGCTTTAAGGATGCGCTCGTTTTCCTCGGCCACCAGGATTAGATAGTAGGTTCCGGTCACGTTTTCCCGGACGGTCAGCCGCGTCCGTTCCTGCCCCATCGCGGCCACGCTTTGGTAGATTTTCGTGGTCTGCAGGCCGACGAAATAGCTTCCATTGAAAACCATCTGCTGGACCTGAAGGTTGACCGAGGCGTTGTGCTGCGTGCCGAACTGGACCGGGATCTTTTCGTCGAGTTTCCCTTCGAAGAAATTCGGAATCAGACTGGTCGGCAGTTTCAGGTTGTCGGAGTAGGAGATCGCCGAGGTAATCTGGGGCAGGCCTGAGGCCACGGTTTCCTTGAGTTTCAAATGGGCCGTCTCAACGTCGATCTGGGATCGCTTGGCTTCGAAGCTGTTCGCGACGGCGAATTCGCGGGCGGACTTCAGGCTGAACGAGCGGACCTCTTTCTGCTGAGGGGCCGCGATCCGGGGAAGAAAGAGCCCCAGGGCGAGGAAGAAAATGGAAACAATCCGCGCGCCCGGCGGACGGCCTGTCCGGATGGGACGGTGTGCGTTCATGGACCTATCCTTACGACGAAATCGATCCCGTGATGGAAGGGACGGGACTCATCTCTGGGGAGCGCGGATATTTATGAGCCCGTCTCCACCGAAAAGAATACAGTCGATATACGTATACGATATAAGAACTCGTATTGTAGCAAATTTCCAAAAGAAAAAGAACCAGGCGGGAGGCTCACGCTAAAACTGATTCATATAAAAAAAGAGTTTTTTCTACTAAAACAACCAAAATAATATCCTTTTCGTATTTGGTATTGAATGGAACTTAAAAGAGAAGAGAGCATGAAAAAACACCTCTCCGGTGCCGCTTTCCTTAGTGACAAGGCCGTTCTCATCTACCTTGCCCTTTCAAAGCTCGTCATCCACCTTGTCTTCAACGGCCGCTACGGCTATTTCCGCGACCAGATCTATAACATCGTCTGCGGCGACCGCCTGTCCATTATCAATCTTTCGGGATATTCGGGTTAATAGATAATCCGGCATCCCGGTTCTGCTTTTTCCAGAAGGAGCGGTAGATCCGGCCGGGCCTCGATCGGACGGGAAGGTCGCGGACGCGTTCGAGCCATTCGGCCGTCTTCCGGTCGGCTTCCGCGAAGGCCCGGGCCGTGAAATCGGATCTGTCCCCGGCCGGAATCCGCTCGGCGTTTTGGAGCAGATCCCGCTCGAATTCGTCCCTGTCCCCTATGTAATCCCGCATGCGGTTGCCATAATCCTGAAGGATGGTCCGGTGGAACCTCTCATGGCGCCACCAAAGTGCCTTCTCGTCGAAACGCTCGCCCGGCGCCGGACCCAGGTCAGGCAGGGCGTTTTCCCCGAACCATATCGGCTTGAAAATCGACGTACAGGGCGCGGCCGTGCCGGTGGCCCAAAACGTCCGCCGCTCCCGTTCTTTCGAAAGATGAGCGACGAACGAGGCCGTCGTCTGTGTCGCTTTTCGGGCTAGGCCGTTCCCGGCGTGGGCGCAAACCCGGTTCCCGAGAAAATGACCGTCCGGTCGGTAGTCGTCCCCGGCATGGTCTCGAAGAACGGCCATGGCCGCGGCCGCATCCATGGCCCCGTGTTTTTCGCCGATCAGCTCCAGGACTCTCCGCCGGCGCAAGCGGCAGGCGGAGAAGGTCGTGTAAAACCAGTCGGAATAGCAACGGGCGAAGTGAAAATTCCCGCCCTTCTTCAACCATCCCCTCTTCCTCGCCGCCTCGACAAGGTCGGGGTGCATGCGGTCGATCTCCTCGCCGATCGTCAGCCCGTTGCTGATGGATGCCGCCTCGGCCACTCTCCGAGCGGCCCATAACGGGCCGGCCGTTTCCAGCACCCAAGCCTCCGCCGGATCGGCGATGAGGAAGCTGTTGTGGTAGGTCATCCGCTTGTCGCGGAAACCGCAGATCCCTCCCTGTCCGTGGTCGTGAAGCAGGCCGACGATCGTTTCCAGCGCCTGCTCCGCCGTCGTCGACCTCTCCAGGGCCAGCCTGAGCATGTCCATTCCCGTGAGACCGGGCTCGCGGGAAAGCGGCATTTTCGACCAGACGGCCTCGTTGCCAACAGCTACGCTGTCTTCGTTCGCCCCGATTTCCGCCCCCCACATCCAGAACGGCCGCGACAGGATCACGGCTCGGGTTTCGCGGACCTGGGGAATCGTCCGGTAAGTCAGCCGGACTTCCGCCCCCGCCTCCCAATGTCTTCGAGGATGGTGTTCCAGGACCTGGGCTTCGTTCGGTTCACGGTCGCTGTTTTTGCCGAAGACGGTCGCGCCGTCGGCCGTCGCCGTTCCCCGGGCTACGAACGTGTCACACATGGGCTACCTCAATTAATTTTTCTTCCAGCGCGAATCATTCCCGCCGCGCTCTCTCCGTTCCCGTTCATGTCCAAGATGCTTCCCTCGATATCGAGGCAATTTTGCCAGATCTTCGGGGCGCATGGGACGGATGACGGGGGCACGGCGGGATGATATTTCCGACCGGGGATTGGAGTCAAGAAAACGTAATGAAAGCGCCTAAGCATAAGTCGGGAGCCCATGATTTTCTTATCAGGAAGTTGATCATTAATATAGCCTGGATTTAGGGAGGGGGCGCTGCATTACGGAGCGAACGACCATTGACAACGCAAATAATGAGCTTTAAAATGCGAGCACACGGGAAAAAAGATGTTCTTGTCCGTTTGTCCCGAGCGATGCCCCCCGGAGAGATAAGCCATGAAAAAGCAACAAACCGGATTCTTTCTCCTTCTGACGGCGGCGCTTCTGTTTCAATCGTGCAGCCTCGTGCCGATCACCGGAAGGCGTCAGCTCTCCCTCGTCTCCGATGCCGACATGCTTAAGACGAGCTTCGTCCAATACGGCCAGTTCATGAAGGAAAACAAGCTGAGTTCGAATGCGGCGCAGACGAACATGGTCAAACAAGTCGGGAGGCGCATCCAAAACGCAGTGACATCATATTTCGCCAAGAATAATCTGTCCCAGAATCTCAAAGGGTTCAAGTGGGAGTTCAACCTCATCGAAAACAAGGAAGCCAACGCCTGGTGCATGCCCGGAGGGAAAGTCGCAGTGTACTCCGGCATCCTTCCGTTCACCCAGAACGAAACCGGTCTGGCCGTTGTGATTGGGCACGAGGTCGCTCACGCCGTGGCCAAGCACAGCAACGAGCGGATGAGCCAGGCGCTGGTCTCCCAGCTGGGCGGACAGGTACTCTCTGAAGCGCTTAAGCAAAAACCCCAACAGACCCAGCAGATCTGGATGACCCTTTTCGGCGTTGGGGTCCAGCTTGGCGCGGTTCTGCCGTACAACCGTCTTCAGGAGGGCGAAGCCGACCACCTCGGGTTAATCTTTATGGCCATGGCCGGGTACGATCCCAATGCCTCGATCGGGTTCTGGCAGAGCATGTCTCAGAATGCGGGAGCGAATCCGCCGGAGTTCCTGAGCACGCACCCCTCCGACGAGAACCGGCTGGAGAAAATCAAATCGGAGATTCCAGAAGCAATGAAGTATTACAAGAAGCAACGGTGAAGTGGCCGTCCTCCTCTTTCCCGTCCATTTTGTCGGAGAATTATAAAGTCGAGGGTCGTCATGACCTTAAAAAGCATCTGGATTCTGATTAAAGTCGCGGTTTCATCTTGGGTCGACGACTATTCGCAAAGCATGGGAGCGGCCCTGGCTTACTACACCATGTTTTCAATCGCCCCGTTGTTGCTGATTGTGATTTCGATTGCCGGGCTTATCTTCGGCGTCGAAGCCGCGCGCGGCGAAATTGTCGGACAGTTGCAGGGCCTGATGGGGCAGCAGGGCGCCGAGGCCGTGCAGAGCTTGCTCCGAAGCGTGAACAAGCCGGCCGAAAGCGCCACCGTCACGCTGATCGGGGGAATCCTGCTGTTGATCGGAGCGACAACGGTGTTCGGCGAGTTACAGAATGCGCTGGATCGCATATGGCGCGTACCCAAAAGGGAAAAGGGTGGAATCTGGATGTTTCTGCGCACGCGTCTGCTGTCTTTCGGCATGATCTTGGGCATCGGCTTTATATTGATGGTGTCACTGGTCATCAGTGCGGCGTTGGCCTCCATGGGGAGATGGTGGGGACGGCTGTTCTCAAACTGGGAAATCCCTGCGAATGTCCTTAATTTTCTGATCAGCTTCGCCATCACCACGACCGTGTTTGCCTTGATCTACAAGATCATACCGCGGGCGAAAGTCGCCTGGGCGGACGTGTGGATCGGCGCCGCCGTGACCTCCCTGCTCTTTACGATCGGCAAATTCCTGATCGGGCTCTACCTCGGCAAGAGCAGCCTGACTTCCACGTTCGGCGCCGCCGGTTCGCTGGTCGTCGTGCTGGTCTGGGTGTACTACTCCGCCCAGATATTTTTAATGGGCGCGGAATTTACCTGGGCTTATGCGCTGACATTCGGATCACGCAAAACCCAGCCGGTGCCCGCCGCTGCGCCCGCCGTTCCAAGCCAGACGACAAAAAATCAGCCCGATAAACATATGATCGAGGCGAAGCAAGCGGCGGTGGAAGAGGACCTCGGCAAGAAGAAGGAAATTTGATCTGACCCCATTTAGAAAACGTCGACCCGGGCGCCGAATTCGAAGAATCAAGGACGCCAGGGAAAGATAGGCGCGGATGCGCTTTAGCCTCTTCGACTCGGAGAGAAAAGATACGGAAAACAGGATCTTCGGCCCGGCCGGAATTTATTTCCCGATGTAGCCCAGGGACTTCAGCATCTCCTCGGCCTTGGGGTCAATGGACGTGTCTTTTTTGCCGGCCAGGACCCGGCGGGCGAAATCGCCGAGCCGCCTTTCGAAATCGCGGGCGACATCGGCCGGGACGGCGGCCGTTCCCCAGACGTCGGCACTTTCGGCCGGGTCGGCAGATACGTCGTACATGAGCCGGCGGCCGGTTTCCGGACTCAGGATCATGTGCCAACGCCCGTCCAACAGTCCGAAACGGTCCTGTTCGGCCTCGGGCCGGTAGGTCTCCATGAATAAGGGGACAGAGGCGCCGCCCCAGAGACGGAGGAGGTCGCGGCCGGGGAACCCGCTCGCGCCCCGCAATCCCATGAGCTCCAGGATCGTCGGGGCGATGTCCGTCAGGGCCGCGGGCTCCGTCCGCCGGGAACCGTTTCTCCGGTCTCCGGGGACCGCGATGATCAGGGGGATGCGAAGATAGACGCTCTGAAGATGATGGATGTGGCCGAAGTGCGAAACGCCGGATTCGAGATGGTACTCCCCCAACCCTTCGCCGTGGTCGCCGACGGCGACTACGGCCGTGTTGTCCCGGAGGCCGAGCCGGTCCAGGGCGGCCAAAAGCTCGCCGA
>CAYSGA010000038.1:0-11251 GCA_964430165.1 uncultured Eubacteriales bacterium | reverse complement strand
CCTGGCCTGCGCCGTCGTCCACGAACCGGCCGTCATCTTTCTGGACGAACCGACCGCCGGGGTCGACCCGATCCAACGGCGGGCGTTCTGGGACCTCATCTATTCCTTTTCCGCGGCCGGAATGACCGTTTTCGTCACGACCCATTTTCTCGACGAGGCGGAATACTGCCACCGGGTCGCCTTCATCGCCGAGGGGGAGCTCGCGGCCGACGATACGCCGGCCGGCCTGAAAAGACTGCTCGCGGACTGGACCATCTACGAACTGCGGGCGACTGACCCGGCCGGGCTGTTGCCGGCGGTCCGGGCGCTTCCGGACGTCCGTTCGGCCGCGCTCTTCGGTGAAACGCTCCATGTGACGACCGGGGCGGCGGTTGATCCGAAGACGGTTTTCGGCGGTCTCGCCGGCCTGGCCGCGTACGCGCCGATCCTCCCCACCCTCGAGGACGTCTTCCTGCACATCGCCGGGAGAAAATCATGAACCTCGGGGCCATGGTGAAAAAAGAGTTCATCCAGATCCGGCGCGATCCCTTGATTCTGTTCATGCTGGTCTTTTTCCCGACGATCCTTCTTCTTTTTTTCGGCTATGTCCTTTCCTTCGACGTTCGGAACGTACGGCTCGGTGTGCTCGACGAAGACGCCACGGATCCGTCGCGCGCGTTCGTTCAAACGCTGACAGGCGGCGAGTCCTTCCGGCTGGAAACGATGTTTTCCTCCCGGGGCGAGATCGACACAGCCCTCGACAACGGTTCCGTATTGGTCGCGGTGGTCATCCCCTACGGGTTCGCCGAAACAATCGAACGGGGCGGGACGGCGGCCGTCCAGGGAATCATCGACGGCTCGGACGGCCGCAAGGCCAGCATCGTCCAGGGTTACCTGCAGGCCACTACGACCGCGTTCAGCCAGCGGACGTTTGGCGATTGGGCCCTCCGGACGGGAAAACGGGTCGTCGTCCCCGTCGCGCCCGAAGGACGGATCTGGTACAACCCCGAATTGAAGTCGACCTTGTACCTGATCGCCGGTCTCATCGTCTTCATCTTCATGATCACGGGGACCATCTCGACCTCGCTCTCCGTGGTCCGGGAACGGGAGCGCGGCACGATGGAACAGTTGCTCGTTTCGCCGCTCAACGCCGGGACCGTCATCGTCGGAAAAACCCTCCCCTACCTTGGGATCTCGGCCGTGAGCACCGTGATCATTCTCGTCGCCGGCCGTTTCGCCTTCGGCATCGCCATCAAGGGATCGATTCCGCTGTTGGCCCTCGCTTCGCTCCTTTTTCTGCTGGCGGCGCTCGGCCAGGGAATCCTTATCTCAACGGTGACCAGCTCCCAGCAGGTGGCGTATTTCGCGGCCGCCCTTTCGAGCATCCTCCCGGCTCTCCTCCTTTCGGACTTTGTCTTCCCGATTTCCGGAATGCCGCGGGTGATTCAGGCAATTACCCTCCTTGTTCCGGCCAGGTATTTCGTTCACCTGTTGCGCGGCATCATGATGCGCGGGGCCGGGTTTGGGGCTGGATTCGGCGACCTGGCGGCCCTGTCGATCTTTTCGGGATTCACCCTCCTGGCCGCGGCGGCCCGGCTGAAAAAAACCCGGCTGGTGTAAGGGAAAACATGCTCAAACGAATGATCCGCAAAGAGCTGCTCCAATTGCGGCGCGACAAAAAGATGTTCCCGATTCTTTTCATCGCTCCGATCATCCAGCTCCTCATCCTCGGCTACGCGGCCAATTTCGACATCGCCGATATCCCGGTCGCCGTTTGTGATCACGACCGGTCCCAAGAGAGCGCCGATTTCCTCCGCGTCTTTTTCGGAGGCGGATATTTCATCCGGGCCCTGGACGTTCCGTCCGACGCCGGGCTCGACCCGGCCCTGGACCGCGGCCGGGCGCAGCTCGGCCTCGTCGTCTCGAAAGGGTTCGGGGAGAAACTCCGGCGCAACGAAGGGACGAAAGTCCAAATCATCGTCAACGGCTCCGACACCAACTATGGCGTGAACGGCTACGCCTGGGCCGTCCAGGTCACGGCCCGGTATTCGGCCGCTATCCTCGCCGAACGGATGGCCGCGGCCGGCATCGCCTCGGTCCCCGGAATCGAGCTCCGGCCGAGGGTCTGGTACAATCCGGAGTTGAAAACCCGGTTCTTCATGGTGCCCGCGCTCTCCGGGCTTATCCTCATGATCATTTCCATCATGCTGACGGCGATGGCCCTCGTCCGGGAAAAGGAGACGGGGACGATCGAGATGCTGGTGGTGACGCCGATCGGGAAGCTCCCAGTACTCGCCGGCAAACTCCTCCCCTACCTCGTCATCGGTCTCGTTGAGGTGGCCCTTATCTCGCTGGTGGCGGTCTTCTGGTTCGGAGTCCCGTTCCGGGGACAAGTTTGGATCCTGTTTCTCGGAGCCCTGCTCTTTTTATTCAACACGCTCGGCCTCGGCCTGTTCGTCTCGACCATCTCCCGGACGCAGCAACGGGCCATGATGATCGTCATGTTCGTCATCATGATGCCTTTCATTTATTTATCGGGATTCGTCTTCCCGATCGATTCGATGCCCGTCGTGTTTCAGACGATCTCCCGGTTCATCCCGCTGACGTATTTTCTGGAAATCGTGCGCGGGCTCTTCCTCAAGGGCTCGGGGCTGGCGAGCCTGGCCGGGGCACTGATCGCTCTCGGCGTGCTGGGGACGATCACCTTCACCCTGTCCGTCCTCCGGTTCCGGAAATATATCTGAATCGAAAACGCGTTGCCGATTTCCGGCTTCCGGAATCATCGCCTCAGAATAAAACGGGAAACAGGTCCAGCGTCTCGCCGTTTTCAGCGGACGATGATCTCGTCGGCAAACAGCCAGGCCTTCTGACCCTCCGCGGAATGCCCCTTGGGTCCGGTGTGGATCGAAACTGCCGTCACCCGTTGTTCGATTCCTGAAAACCTGTTGCTTTTTTCGCGACGGATTGATATGACCAATCATATACAGCAAACTCAAAGGGAGAATCCGCCTCTTCGGAATCAATCCGAGATACCCATTTAAAAAGGAGATCGTCGCCCTTCTCGATAAAGCCTTGTCTTTCTATCCGGAAAATGAAAAATCCCGGATCTCGGCCGTTCGCCTCCGGCCCCGGCGGACGGGCAAACCGTTATGAAAACGGCGGATTTCAAAGGGATCTCACTGGAAAATCTGGCGGTGTTCGTCTCGGATCACCTGACCCGGAACGGGATCGACGCCGTACTTACGGGAGGGGTTCGAGATATTCCAATCACGATTAATGGCAATAAAACCGCCCAAGCATCCTTTTTAAACAGGAAACTCCCGGAAAATCCGGTCATTCGAGCGGTAAGGCGACTAAGCTGAAGGGGTCGACCCGGCTGTCGAGAATCCGGACGCTCCAGTGGAGATGCGTCCCGGTCGAGCGGCCGGTCTGACCGACCTCGGCGATAACGTCTCCTTTTTTCACGAGGTCTCCCCTCTTGACCAGGATTTTGGAAAAATGGCCGTAATACGTGAAAACGCCGAGGCCGTGATCGATGATGACGGTCTTTCCCGAATAATAAAGGCCGGAGGCGAGGACGACCCGGCCGGCGTTGGCCGCCCGGGCCGGCGTTCCCGCCGGGGCGGAGATGTCGACGCCCGTGTGGGTGGAGGCGACCTCATTGTTATAGAGCCGGCGCTGGCCGAAATTCGGAAACGGCTCCCCTTCCGGAAGCGGCGAAATGAACGGCCCCGTTCCCAGCCACTCGGGCGAAACGGCGCCCAAAACGGCGGCGACCAGGGCAGCCTCGCGTTTTATCCGCTCGGCTTCCTCCGGGGGCGCTTTCGCCATTCCGGGCGCGACGGTGAGGTTCGTTTCGGGAAATTCCTTCGGCCCGACCGTGAGTTTCCGATGAACCGTTTCCTTCGACCCGTCGCGCCGTTCGGTCGTGATTTCCATGAAATAAGATTGGGGCCCGGCCGCGACGTCGATTCCCAGAAGAACAGGCCGCCTTATTCCGTCGAATTCAATTCTCCGTTTCTGAATGCGCAACCGAAGGTCGACCCGTCGGACCGACGGGTCCTCCCGCGGCTTCACCAGAATGGCTTCTCCCGGTTGAAGCGCACGGAACGAGAACTCCAGGGCGATTCCAGGTATGAGAATCGTTTGAATCGCCGGGGATTCGGGCCGGACGACGGACGGAACCGCAAGCAACAAAAGGGCCGCCGCGGCCATCCCCGCCGCTTTCATCCGCTCCGGGCGCATCATGCGATCGGTCATTCCGAATTCCTTCACCTCGAATCGGGAGGAATCATTTTAGCGGATTGAGTCAGGTTTGGCGAATGCCCGCAATCACATCCCCGGTTCGAAACCCGGGATGGAAGCGAAGAGCAGCGTGACACCCCAATTACTTAAAACGCGAAAGACATCGTGACCGAGCCGCGGCCGGGGCCGGCTTGAAAGGAGACCCGAACGCCGTCGCCGTCCTTATTCAGGGCGTTGACCGCCCGGGCCGTGAAATACCCGATGGCTGACCCGGCCAACACGTCCGACGGCCAGTGCTTCCGGTCGTGGACGCGATAGACGGCGGCCAGACCGGCCGCGGTGTAGGCCAGGGCGTCGATCCAGAACGAATCCGATTGCAGGGCGATCGTCGTCGCGACGGCGAACGCCCCGGCCGCGTCGCCGGATGCGAACGAGGTATAGCGGCCCTTGAAAGAAAATGGATGAAACGCGGCCGGGCCCTCTCTGGCGTACGGCCGGGCCCGGCCGGCGACGATTTTGAACACAAAGGTCACGGCCGAGGCGGCGACGAAACTTTCCAGTCCCGTCAGGGCGGTCTTTCGGAGGGACCGCGAATCAAAGATTTCTCCTCCGCCGTAAAGGACCGCCAGAAATCCGGCGAGATATCCGCCGTTTCCGAATTTCGAAATGACCGATGACGCGTCGAGCGAGGCGTTCGTTTTATGGTCCTGGATCCAGTCGTAGATTTCGCCGTCGAAGGCGAAGAGAAGCCCTGTCGCCCCAGCGAATGCGGCAAACGTTATGAAATTGTTCCCGTCCCATCGGACCGGAGCGGTCCCGACCGAGACGAGGTCCGCAGCGGCTTTCCGGAAATACTCCCCGTTCAATCTCCATTCGGGATTCGTCGCCGGTTGACCGTCCGCCGCCGGGGCAAAAGTCACTCCCCCGGCCAACATGATGATCATTAAAACGGCCGCGACGGGCCGCCATCCGTCAGACATTTCGCCCCGCCAACAAGGATTCCATCGCCCCGAGCGCCCGTTCCGTCGCTCCCTGCAGGGAGAGAAGTATCTCCCGCGACAGGCGCCCCATCTCCTCCATCCCGGCCGGGTCATCGAAAGCGAAAAAGGCCGCGATTTCGTCCGGCGTCCGGACGGTTTTCGCCCCACCCCCAAGCTCGAACGTTTCGGCCAGGGCGGCGAAATTGTGCATATGCGGCCCGAAGACGATCGGCTTGCCGTAGAAGGCCGGTTCCAGGAGGTTTTGCCCGCCCCACGGGACAAGGCTCCCGCCGATAAAGGCGACGTCGCCGGCGGCGTACGTCCGGGCCAGCTCGCCGATCGTGTCTAAAAGAAGGATGTCCCATTTCCGGTTCAGATTGAGAACGGTTTTTGTCTGAATCACGAAATCATCGTCGGGACGGGACGCGGAAAATCCGGCAAATTTTTCCGGATGCCGGGGCGCGAGAATCATCCGCACTTCGGGACGCCGCCGGCGGGCCGCCCGGAACGCCTCCAGGAGAAGATCTTCCTCCCCAGGATGGACGCTTCCGGCCACGACGACTTTGGCCCCGGCGGGGATTCCGAGGCCCGCCTTAACGGCCGCAATCTCGGCCGGCGTCAATTCGGGCAGGCGTGTTTCGCATTTGAGATTTCCCGCCACCTGGATTTTCGAGGGAGGAACGCCTATTTGCTCGAGACGGTCCCGGTCAAGCGGCGTCTGGACCAGAAACCGGCCCACCCTGCCCAGAAGACGCGAAGCCGGCCGCCGGACACGCCGCATCCGCCCGAATGAACGGGCGGAAACGCGGCCGTTGACGACCAGGACGGGACACCGGCGGCGTTCGGCTTCCTTCAAGAGGCGAGGCCAGTATTCCGATTCCGCCAGGACCAGGAGCGCCGGCTTGAGGCAGGAAAAAACTCGGCGGACGGACCAACCCAGGTCGAAGGGGATGAAAAACAGGTGATCGACGTCCCGGATCTTATCCCGGGCCAGTTCGTATCCGGGGTTGGTCAGGACGGAAAAACCGATTTCCCAATCCGGGTGGGCCTTCCGGACGACCCGGACCAGGTTCTGCAGCGAGAGCACTTCGCCGACGGAAACGGCGTGGATCCAAACAACCGGCCGGCCGTTTTTCGGAACGGGCCGGACGATCCCGAGCCGTTCCCTCAAGTGGAGGGATTCGCCCCGCCGGATCCGTAGCCGGACGAAATAAACAGGCAGGATGACCGCCAGGGCGACGGTCATGACCAGGGAGTAAAGCACATACACGGTTTTCTGAATATACCGGAATCCCCGGCCTTTTTCCAGAAGGAAGATAAGAGCGCTGGAAATCCGTCTGGGTTTCTGTTATACTGCGCCGGAATAAAAAAACCATTGAGACTCTAAGTTCAAAGGAAGAAAGACGATGGCTGAAGAAACCAAGCCCGAAGGCGAAAAAGCCGCCAAACGTATCAAAATCAACAAATTAGACGTCGCCGGGCTCGACGCCAAGTTGAACGAAGTCAAAACGGCCCAGGGCGGCCTCGGCTCCCGCTACGCCAAACAGCTTATCCTGCGCAAGAAAGCTCTCGGGAAATAACCTCTTTTTACCCCGACGCGACTCCGGCCGGCCTTGACGTCCGTTTCCCCTTTCCCGCCCTCCAAGCCAAGTTTCTTTTTCCCCCCGTCTATGTTAGGATACCGCAAGAAAATAAAGGAGATATTAAGTGTTGACGAAAGAGAAAAAAACCAAACTCGTCACGGACAATCGGGTCCACCCGACCGATACGGGCTCGGTTGAAGTCCAAGTCGCCCTGCTCAGCGAGCGCATCGGCACCCTGACCAAACACATGGGCGCGTTCAAGAAAGACCACAGTTCCCGCACCGGCCTGATGAAAATCGTCAGCCAGCGCAAAAGCCTGCTGATCTACCTGAAACGGGAAGACCCCAAGCGTTACGAGAAGCTGATCCAGAAGCTCGGATTGCGCAAATAAGCACAACCGGGAAAGCCACGAAAATGTCCCATACCATAAGCCTTGAAATCAACAATCGCACCCTGTCCATCGAATTCGGCAAGATGGGCAAACAGGCCGACGGTTCGGCCTACGTCCGCTACGGCGAAACGGTCATGTTCGTCGCCGCCACCTCCAAAAGGGAAGCGCGCGAAGATAAGCCGTTCCTCCCCCTCATCGTCGACTACCGCGAGAACACCTACGCCGCGGGCAAAATCCCCGGCGGGTTCTTCAAACGCGAAGGCCGCCCCTCGGAACGGGAGATCCTCGTTTCCCGGTTGATCGACCGGCCGGTCCGCTCGCTTTTCCCCGACGGCTACCATAACGAAACCCAGATCGTCGCCCTCCTGCTTTCGGCCGATCTCGAAAACGAGCCCGACACCCTCGGCCTGATCGGCGCCTCGGCCGCCCTCTATCTTTCGGAAATCCCCTTCTCCACCCCGTTTGGGGCGGTCAAGGTCGGCTTGATCGACGGCAAATACGTCATCAACCCTACGGGCAAGGAACTGGAAGTCAGCCGCCTCAACCTCCTCGTCGTCGGGATCGAGGAAGGCGTGTGCATGATCGAGGCCGGAGCCAAAGAAATCGATGAGGAAACAATGCTCGGCGCGATCGAGGCCTCGCTCGAACCCATCCGCCGGATCATCCAGGCCCAGAAAGACCTCGCCGCGAAACTCGCCGTAAAAAAACGGCCGTTCGAGCCCAAACCTCTGAACGAGGCCAAACTGTCCGAAATCGAAGGCAAGATCGGAGCCGCCCTTCATCAAGCGATCCAGACGCCGGGCAAAAAAGCCCACGACGCCGCGGTCGAGGCGGTTCAAAAAGAGCTGCTCGCCTCAATCCCCGAGGAGAACGAGGACGAACGGGCCGAGGCCAAGCTCCTCTTCGAAAAAATCTATGAAAAATTCGCCCGCAAAATGATCCTCGACGAGGGACACCGAGTCGACGGCCGGAGTTTCGACGACATCCGGCCGATCACGATCGACGTCGGATTCCTGCCCCGGACCCACGGGTCGGCTCTCTTTACCCGCGGGGAAACCCAGGCGCTCGCCACGGTAACCCTGGGCACGGTCCAGGACGCCCAGCGCCTGGACGGCCTGGGCGAAGAAGTCCAGAAGCGGTTCATGCTCCATTACAACTTCCCGCCCTTTTCGGTCGGCGAAGTCGGTTTTCTCCGCGGGCCCGGCCGGCGCGAAATCGGCCACGGCGCCCTGGCTGAAAAATCCATCCTCCCGGCCATCCCGGCCGAGGAGCAGTTCCCCTACACGGTCCGGATCGTTTCGGACATCCTCGAGTCCAACGGCTCTTCCTCCATGGCCACGGTCTGCGGCGGAGTCCTCGCTCTCCTGGACGCCGGCGCTCCGCTGACGTTCATTCCCGCGGGCATCGCCATGGGCCTGGTCAAGGAGGGCGACCGGTTCGTCATCCTGACCGACATCGCCGGGCTCGAGGACCACTTCGGCGACATGGACTTCAAGGTCGCCGGGTCGGAAAAGGGCATCACGGCCATCCAGGTGGACCTCAAGATCGACTCCATCCCGCTCGAAATCTGCCGCGAAGCGCTGACGAAAGCCCGGGCGGCCCGGCTGAAGGTCCTGGCGAAAATGAAGGAAGCGATCCCGCAGCCGCGGGCCGAGATTTCCCCATACGCACCCCGGATCCTCTTCCTCTACATCAACCCCGAAAAAGTCGGCGAGGTCATCGGACCCGCCGGAAAGATCATCAAGAAGATCGTGGCCACGACCAAGGCCAAGATCGACATCGACGAGACGGGCAAGGTCGTCATCGCCTCGGTCGACATGGAAGCCGCCGAGCGGGCCAAACAGATGATTCTGGACCTGACCGCCGAGGCCGAAGTCGGCCAGACCTACACCGGAAAAGTCGTCCGGATCGAGGAATACGGCGCGTTTGTCGAGATCATGCCCAACCTCGTCGGCCTCATGCACGTCTCCGAGATCGCGCCCTATCACGTCCGGAGTGTCGGCGACGTCCTTCATCTCGGCGACGTCGTCACGGTCAAGGTGTTGACGATCGAGGACAACCGCATTCGCCTGAGCATGAAAGCCCTCAACCCCGACGCCGTCCCTCCCGAGGGAACCGAGGGGCAGGACGGCTCCGGCAATCCGGGGTCCCGTCCCTATCCGCCCCGATCCGACCGCGACCGCAACCGCGGAGGAAGAGGCGGCGGGCGGGGCCGATATTAAGCGGCCGGCGGGCCGCCGTTCGTCCTGACGGCGGGCGGGCCGTGGGGGAGGATCATGCGCCAGCGACCGGGGTTCACCCTGATGGAAATGCTGGTGACGGCCGCGATTCTGTCCATTCTGGCCGGCGTGGCAATGCCGGTCATCAAGGTCTCCATTCAACGGGACAAAGAAATCGAACTCCGCCGCTCCCTCCGCCTCGTCCGGGACGCCATCGACTCCTACAAGAAGATGGCCGACGAGAATAAAATCGAGGTCGAAGAAGGCGGCGACGAGGACGGCTATCCCCCGACGCTGGAGGTCCTGGTCGAAGGCGCGAAACTGAAAAGCACCACGAAAAACCGAGGCGGAGAAGAGGGCGGCGAGGAAAAAATCGTCAAATTTCTCCGCCGGATCCCGGTCGACCCGATGACCGGGACCAAGGATTGGGGGCTGCGATCAAACCAGGACGCGCCCGACACGGTCAACTGGGGCGGGGAAAACGTCTACGATATCTACACCAAGAGCCGCCGCACCGCCCTCGACGGTTCGAAATACGCCGATTGGTGAAGGAGGAGCCCTTGGCCCGACGACGCGAACGCGGATACACGCTGATCGAAATCATCATCGTCTTCACGATGATCGGCATTTTGGTCGGGCTGGCCCTGCCCGAGTACAGGAACGCCGTCAAAAAAGCCAAGGAAGCCGCCTTGAAGGAAGACCTCTTCCAGTTCCGCAAGCTGATCGATCAATATTTTTCGGACAAGGGGAAATACCCCGCTTCGCTCCAGGCCCTGGTCGACGAGGATTATCTCCGGAAAATCCCGGCCGATCCCTTCACCACCCAGACGGACTGGCTGGAAGTCCAGGAGGAACCGAAAGCCGAGGAACTCGAACCCGGGATGACCTTCGGGATCGTCGACGTCCATTCGATCTCGGAAGCTAAGGCGCTCGACGGAACTTCCTACAACACATGGTGAGGCGTTCCGAAGCCGGATACACGCTCCTTATTTTAATGGTCTTCATCTCCGTCCTCACGGTCGGGTTGATGGTCGCCCTGCCGGTCCTGGAAACCCAGTCCCGGAGGGAGAAGGAAGAGGAGCTGTTGTTCCGCGGCCGGCAATACGTCGAAGCCGTCCGGCTGTTCGTCAAGGAAAACCCCGGAAGCTATCCGGAATCGATCAAGGACCTCGTCAAAAAGAGGTATCTGCGCAAGCCTTTTCCCGAGCCCATGACCAAGACGGAAAGCTGGAACCTCATCCTCCTCCCCGCCCAGGCCGGGAGGCCGGCGGAATCCCCCCGGGCATTCTCCTCGCGGGCGAAACGGAACTCAAGACGAATGCCGGCCGGGGATAATGAGGAAGACGGAAGAGAAGAGGCGACCGAAACGGCCGGGGGAGAAACCAGGTCCCTTCAACAGGTGATGGTCGTCCCGGAAAAACTCCTGTCGTCCATCGACAATCCGCGCATCATCGGCGTCGTTTCCCCGTCCGGGCAAAAATCCTTTTTCGTTTACGATCAAAAAGAAACCTACGACACCTGGTTGTTTTATTACGGCCGCGAACCCGGAGCGAACCCGGAAATCATCCTGTTCGGAGCCCCGACGAAATGAGCGATCCGGCGATCCTCATCGTCGCCGGGGAAAAATCCGGCGAAAACTACGGCGCGGGTCTCGTCCGGGCTTTCCGGTCGCTCTACCCCAAGGCCTCGTTTTTCGGGGTCGGGGGGGCGAACATGACCGCCGCCGGAGTGGAGATCCTCGTTCCGATGGAAGACCTGGCGGTGATGGGACTGGCCGAAATCGTCAAGGACATCCCCCGCATCCGGAAAATCCTCGGACGGCTTTCGGCCGAGGCCGAGGCCCGCCGGCCGGCC